>NZ_JAPFQV010000056.1:0-43942 GCF_033804685.1 Micromonospora sp. RTP1Z1 | reverse complement strand
CCTGTGCATCGAGGATGATCAGGCGACGACCCGAGGCGGCCAGGCGGCCTCCAGGTGCTCCACACCGAAGCGGGCCAGGCGATCGCGGTGCTCGACCACGATCACCGCCGCTTCGGGGTCGGCGAGGACACGGGCGAGTTCGCGGCGCCGGCCGTTCAGTCCGGAGCCGACCTCCGTGACGACTTCCCCCACCGCAAGCCCGACCCTGGTCGCTCCCGCGACCACCCCGGCAACCTGCCGATCCAGGTCACGCTTCTGGTCAGACGAGGACACCCGGCAGTACGCCACCACCCGGCCAGCCGCAGGGGCGTCAGGCTCCTGCACCAGCCAAGTCCCGGTAGCGGTACGCACCACTGACACGGGCATCTTGCCGTCCCTAGCCCACCGCCAAGCGATCCGGTAATGCACACCGCTGCGTGCCGCCCACTCGCCCAACCTCACACGACTATCCTATAAGGACATTGATAGAAGATGAAACAACATGCAACAGCTAACAACCCCACCACGACAGCCGGTCCCGTCGCCCCCCACCGGTCAGCCGCTCCGGCCACACCACCGGTACGCCGAGCGCCCGGTAGTCGATGTCCTGGTTGACGAGCCCGCTCCCGCCGCGCTGCCGGGTCAGTCGGTTGGCGATCGCGTACGCAAGGCCGGTACCGCTCGGGCCGTCGTACCCCTCGGCCACGATCAGGTCGCACGTCGAGAGCCGGCTGGCCACCTGCCGGTAGAAGGACGGCAGCCCGAAGTGGACCATCGGGAAGAGCACGATCCGCATCGGTGATCCGGACCGGTCCAGGGTGATCACGGCGGACCGCAGCCCCAGCTCGCTGACCTCGGTGATCTGCACGGCCACCCTCCCCTGCCAGAGGTGCGGTCAGGGTAGACGGGGCGAACAAACGGACCGCCACCGAGCGGACGGCGCGTCGGACACGTGCCGGTCCGCTGGTCCACTCAGCCGGCCAGCGGCCACGCCGACCAGCACGGGCAGCGCCTGACGGCGCAACGCGTCCGCCGGCGAAGGGACCGGGCGGTCAGGCCGCCGACGGCAGCACCTTGGCGGCCAGCTTGGCCAGCTCGCGCAGCGCCTTGCCGCGGTGGCTGACCGCGTCCTTCTCCTCCGGGGTCAGCTCCGCGTTGGTCCGCTGCTGCCCGTCGCCGAGGAAGATCGGGTCGTACCCGAAGCCGCCGTCGCCGCGCGGCGCGCGCAGCAGCCGGCCGGCCTGGCGGCCGTTGACCAGGTGCTCCTTGCCGCTCGGCAACACCAGCGCCACCGTGCAGACGAAGGAGGCGGTCCGGTGCTCGTCCGGCAGGTCGGCGATCTGGTCCAGCACCAGCTGGAAGTTGGTCCGGTCGTCGCCGTGCCGGCCGGCCCAGCGGGCGCTGAACACCCCGGGCATGCCGTTGAGCGCGTCCACGGCCAGCCCGGAGTCGTCGGCGATGGTCGGCAGGCCGGTCCGCCGGGCACCCTCCCGCGCCTTGATCAGCGCGTTCTCGCCGAAGGTCAGGCCGGTCTCCGGCAGCTCTGGGTACTCCTCGACGTCGTCGAGGCCGAGCAGGGCGATCCGGTGCGCGCCGAGCGCGCCGTCGAGGATCCGCTGCAGCTCGACGAGCTTCTTCCGGTTCCGGGTGGCGAGGAGCACCTTGTTCATGAGGCGAGCGCCTTCCGCTGTGCGTCGGCCAGTTCCAGACAGCCCGCCACGCCTAGGTCGAGCAGGGCGTCGAGCTGGTCGCGGGCGAAGACGCCGGCCTCGCCCGTCCCCTGCACCTCGACGAAGTCGCCGGTACCGGTGCAGACCACGTTCATGTCGACCTCGGCCACCACGTCCTCCTCGTAGCAGAGGTCCAGCCGCGGCTCGCCGGCGATGATGCCCACGCTGACCGCCGCCACCGACCGGTGCATCACCTTCTCCGGCTTGCCGGACAGCGACTTGCGCTCGGCGAGCCAGCCCACCGCGTCGTGCAGCGCCACGTACGCGCCGGTGATCGCGGCCGTCCGGGTGCCACCGTCGGCCTGGAGCACGTCGCAGTCGAGCACGATCGAGTTCTCGCCGAGCGCCTTCAGGTCGATGCAGGCCCGCAGGCTGCGCCCGATCAGCCGGGAGATCTCGTGGGTACGGCCACCGACGCGACCCTTCACGCTCTCCCGGTCCGACCGGGTGTTCGTGGCCCGGGGCAGCATCGCGTACTCGGCGGTCACCCAGCCGAGCCCGGAGCCCTTGCGCCAGCGGGGCACCCCCTCGGTCACGCTCGCGGTGCAGAGCACCCGGGTGCCGCCGAACTCGACGAGCACCGAGCCCTCCGGGTGGGTGCTCCAGCCGCGGGTCAGGGTCACCGGTCGGAGTTGGTCGGGCTGCCGCCCGTCAGGTCGCGCCATGCCTGCACCCTATGCGGTGGGGTGATCGAACCGTGCCGGGGTGTGCCCGGGACGTCGGCGGAGCGGGCCGGGGTGGTCAGGAGACGGCCGGCGCGTGCCCGGGCTCGACGCCGTGCGCGCGGAGGAAGCCGGCGACCGCCGCGGGCCAGCCGAACTCCTCGGCTCGACGGCGGGCCGCCGCCCGCCGGTCCGCCGTCGGGCGCGCCAGCAACCGGACGACCGCGGCGGCGATCGCCGAGGGAGTGCCGTAGGCGGCCAGCCCGGCCGGCCCGATCACCTCAGGCAGCGCGCTGGCCGCGTTGGCCACCACCGGCGTCCCGCAGGCCAGCGCCTCCAGCCCCGCCAGTCCGAAGGTCTCCACCGGGCCGGGCGCGAGCACCACGTCCGCGGCGGCCAGCAGCGCCGCGAGCGCGGTCCGGTCGGGAAGGAAGCCGGCGAAGTGCACCGGCAGGCCCGCCGACTGCCGCACCAGCGCGGCCCGCAACGGCCCGTCACCGACCATCACCAGCACCGCGGGCACGCCCGCCTGACGCAACCTGGCCAACGCGTCCACCGCCAGCTCGGGTCGCTTCTCCACGGAAAGCCGGGCGCAGTGCACCAGCAGCACCTCGGTGGCGTCGGCGTACCGCTCGCGCAGCACCGGGTCGGCGCGGTGCGGGTGGAACGTGGTGAGGTCGACGCCGAGCGGCACCAGCTCGACCCGGGGCGCGCCGAGTCGTTCGAACTCCTCGGCCGCCCACCTGGTGGTGCAGACGATCCGGTCGTACCGCCGGGTGGTCTCCCGGTTCAGGCGGTCCGCGACCCGACGGGCGGGCCCGGCGGGCAGCCGCCACTGGCCGAGCAGTCCGGTCAGGCTCTCGTGGGAGACCATCACCGACGGCACCCCGTGCTCCCGCGCCCAGCGGCCGGTCCAGCGCAGGGTGCTCCGGTCGGAGACCTCCAGCCGGTCGGGGGCGAGGTCGGCGAGGACCGCCGCCAGCCGCCGCCGGTCGGTGAGCAGCCGGTATCCGCCGCTGCCGGGGACGACCGGCCCGGGCAGGGTGACCACCCGCCCCCAGGACCGCCGGGTGTCGCCGTACCGCTCGCCGGGGACCACCAGCACCGGCTCGTGGCCCGCGGCGAGGTAGCCCTCGCCGAGGTGCCGCAGCGCGGTACGGAGGCCGCCGGAGCGGCCGGTCACGAAGTTGGCCACCCGGACGATCCGCAGCGCCGGGCGAGCCAGCTGCCCGCTCATCCGAGCGCCGGCAGGCCGCGGGTCGGCGCGCCGGCCACCACGGCCCGGTAGTGGCCGATCAGCTCGTCCCCCACCGCGCTCCAGCTCCGCAGGCTGACCGCGATCCGGGCTGCGCGGCCGTACGTCTTGCGGCGGGCGGGGTCGGCGGCGAGTTCCGCCACGGCGGCGGCCAGCGCGCGCCCGTCGGCGGGCGGGACCAGCAGCCCGGTCACCCCGGACTCGACCAGGTCCACCGGCCCGCCGCTGGCCGGCGCGACCACGGGCACCCCGCTGGCGGCGGCTTCCTGGAGGGTCTGACCGAAGGTCTCGTGCGGGCCGGTGTGCACGAAGACGTCGAGGCTGGCGTAGAGCCGGGCCAGCTCCGCGCCGTGCTGGACGCCGAGGAAACGCACCGCCGGCAGGGCCCGCTCGAGCTGCCGACGGACCGGTCCGTCGCCGGCCACCACGACCCGCACCCCGGGCAGCGCGGCGGTCGCCGCCAGCAGCTCGACCCGCTTCTCCGGGGCCAGCCGCCCCACGTAGCCGACCAGCACCGCACCGTCCGGCGCCAGCGCCCGCCGCAGCGACTCGCAGCGCCTGGTCGGGTGGAACCGTTCGGCGTCGACGCCCCGGCGCCAGAGCCAGATCCGCTGCACCCCGTTGGCGATCAGGTCGGCGGCGGCCCGGGTGGAGGGCGCGAGGGTGCGCTGCGCCGAGTTGTGGATCTCCCGCAGCCGCCGCCAGGCGGCCGTCTCGCCCCACCCCACCCGGTACGCCCGGGCGTAGGCGGCGACGTCGGTCTGGTAGACCGCAACGGTGGGCAGCCCGTGCCGGCCGGCCAGGGTCGCGCCGGCCGCACCGAGGATGAACGGGCTGGCCAGGTGGACGAAGTCCGGCTCGTGGCCGAGCAACGCGCCGGCCAGCCGGGTGCTCGGCACGCCGAGCCGGAAGCCCTGGTACCGCGGGAGCGGCACGCTGGGGATGCGCACCACCGGGTACGGCATCCGGTCGGCCGCCCGACCCCGCGCGCCAGCCGGCGCCGGCGCGATGACCAGCGGCTCGTGCCCCCGGGCCAGCAGGTGCTCCGCGGTCCGGACGACGGAGTGCGCCACGCCGTTGACGTCCGGCGGGAACGACTCGGTCACGATGGCGATCCGCATGGCCCGAGGGTGAAGGCCGCACCGGAGCGGCAGGCGACCGGCCGCTGACCGGTCGGCGAACAGTACGGCAACGCGGTGCGCCGGGCGGTCAGACCTCGTAGCAGGCGCCGGGGCGGACCACCTCGAGCGGACCGGCGTACGCGGCGGCGGCCGACTCCAGGGTGTGCGCCTCGCTGCCCCAGGCCGCCACCAGGTGGGTGAGCAGCAGCCGGCCGGCCGCCGCCTTGGTCGCCACCTCGCCCGCCTCCCGGCCGGTGAGGTGCAGGTCCGGCGGGTTCTCCACGCCGTCCAGGTAGCTGGCCTCGCAGAGGAAGAGATCCGCGCCCTGGGCCAGCCGCAGCAACGCGTCGCAGAGTGCGGTGTCCGACGAGTAGCAGAACACCCTGCCGTCGTGCTCCAGCCGCACGCCGTACGTCTCGACCGGGTGGTTCATCCGCTCCGCGGTGACGCTGAACGGACCGATCGGGAACGTGCCCGCCTGCAGGCCGTAGAACTGGTAGACGTCGTCGACCGTGTTGTCGTCCGGCCCGTACGCGGCGGCCAGCCGGTCCGGCGCGCCGGAGGGCGCGTAGACCGGCATGGGCGGGTACGGCCCGTCCGGCGCGTACCGGCGCACCACCACATACGACACCGCGTCGAGCATGTGGTCGCAGTGCAAATGGGTGAGGAGGATGGCGTCGGGGGCGTGCAGCCCCACGTAGCGCTGGAGGGTGGAGAGCGACCCCGAGCCGAAGTCGATGAGGAGCCGGAAGCCCTCCGCCTCCAGCAGGTACGCGGAGCAGGGCGATTCCGGGCCGGGGAAGCTGCCCGCGCAGCCGAGGACGGTCAGTCTCATCCGGTCGTCCTGATGTCACGCCGCGTAGTCGACGCGCCGGCAACCGCCCCGCCGATGATCTCTACCGACGCGTACGCCACGCTGCGCAGCCTACGCGCCGCCACTGCGGGTCAAGAATCATCTGCCGCAAGATGTCATCAACGTGACACCCGTACGCGTCGCTCGGCGGCCGTAACGCAACGAGTCGGCCGGCGGCATGACACCGCCGGCCGACCCCGTCGCCGTCAGGCCCAGAGCTGCCCGTCCAGGGCGTCCTCGGCGTCCGCGAGGGTGCCGCCGTACGCCCCGGTCGACAGGTACTTCCAGCCGCCGTCGCAGACCACGAACGCGACGTCGGCCCGGCGGCCGTCCCGGACCGCCTCGTGCGCCACCGCCAGGGCGGCGTGCAGGATGGCACCGGTGGAGAAACCGGCGAAGATGCCCTCCACCTCGACGAGCTGACGGGTGCGCAGCACCGCGTCCCGGGTGCCCACCGAGAAGCGCCGCGACAGCACGGTGGCGTCGTAGAGCTCCGGAACGTACCCCTCGTCGATGTTGCGCAGACCGTAGACCAGCTCGCCGTAGCGGGGCTCGGCGGCGACGACCTGGATGCCATCCACCTTCTCCCGCAGGTAGCGCCCGGTGCCCATCAGGGTCCCGGTGGTGCCCAGACCGGCCACGAAGTGGGTGAGCGTGGGCAGGTCGTGCAGCAGCTCCGGCCCCGTCGTCTCGTAGTGCGCCCGGGCGTTCGCCTCGTTGCCGTACTGGTAGAGCATCACCCAGTCGGGGTGCTCGGCGGAGATCTGCTTCGCGGTGGCGACGGCCTGGTTCGAGCCGCCGGCGGCCGTCGAGAAGATGATCTCGGCGCCGTACATCCGGAGCATCTGGACGCGCTCGGTGGAGACGTTCTCCGGCATCACACAGACCAGCCGGTACCCCCGTAGCTTGGCCACCATGGCCAGCGAGATGCCGGTGTTGCCGCTGGTCGGCTCCAGGATGGTGTCACCCGGGCGGAGCCGACCGGCCGCCTCGGCCGCGCGCACCATGAACAGGGCGGCCCGGTCCTTGATGCTGCCGGTCGGGTTCCGATCCTCCAACTTCGCCCAGAGCCGCACCGGCGGCGCCCCTTCGGGCACCGTCGGCGAGAGCCGGGGCAGCCCGACCAGGGGCGTGCCGCCGCAGGCGTCGAGCAGGCTGTCGTACCGCGCCATCGGGACCCCCCCTCAGCGGGCGGCGACGGCCGCGCCGCGCGCTGCGCGCGCGGCGGCACTGTGCTGCGCGATCGCCGCTGCCGCGGCGAAACCGAACGCGCCGCCCGCCACGGCCGGCAGGATGGTGATGCTGTCGCCGTCGTTGAGCTTGGCGTCGAGCGCGCCGAGGAAACGGACGTCCTCGTCGTTGACGTAGACGTTGACGAACCGGTGCAGCACGCCGGCGTCGGTGACCAGCCGGGCCTTCAGCCCCGCGTGCCGGGAGTCCAGGTCGGTGAGCAGGTCGCCCAGGGTGTCCCCGGCGCCCTCGACGACCTTCGCGCCGCCGGTGTAGCTGCGCAGGATGGTGGGAATGCGAACCTCGATGGCCATGATGTCGTGCTCCTTGATCGGGTGTGCCGCGGTGACGGGAAGGAAGGGAGCGAGCCGGTGCTGAGAGGTCAGCGACCGGAACACTCGTAGTCGACCGTCGCCGGGCTCTGCCCGAACATGTAGGACTGGACGGCGTTCGGGTCCACGGCGGCATCCACGATCCGGACCGGCTCCTCGGTCACCACGCCGTCGACGATCCGGAAGGAGCGGATCTCCTCGGTGTCGAGCTCGCGGGTCGAGACGAGCAGGTAGTGCGCTCCCGGCTCGCCGGCGAAGGAGACGTCCGTGCGGGACGGGTAGGCCTCGGTCGCGGTGTGCGAGTGGTAGATGACGACCGGCTCCTCGTCGCGGTCGTCCATCTCCCGCCACAGCCGCAGCTGCTCCAGCGAGTCGAACTCGTAGAACGTCATGGACCGGGCGGAATTCTCCATCGGGATGTGCCGGGTCGGGGTGTCGCTGCCGACGGGACCGGCGACCACGCCGCACGCCTCGTCCGGGTGGTCCCGGCGCGCGTGGGCGACGATCGCGTCGACGATCGACCGGTCGATGCTCAGCACACCGACCAGCCTAGCGCCTGCCGCCGACGCCCGGCGAGGTGGCGACCGTCACGGCTCAGTCGATCAGGGCGTTGAGCAGGGACTCCTGCAGATAGCCCAGGTACGCGTAGACCGACAGCTGGAACACCCGGGACGAGGTCGGGTCCGCGGCGACCGCGTCGTCGAGCTCCTCCCCCAGATCCGTGCCGTCCTTGATCTCAAGGCGGACCCCCATCGCCAGCCGGGCGTCGTTGAGCGCGCGCAGCCACGCCTCGGCCGCCTCGGCGTCGAGGCGTACCTCGCCGCCGGCCTCGCCCGAGGAGTCGGCGGAGTCGGGCAGGGCGGCGAGGATGGCGCCGGCCTGGTCGATCTTGGCGGTCTTCAGGTCGCCCTCGGTGTACCGGCGGAACTCGGCGGTGCTCGCCGAGTCGTCGGGGTAGACCTCGGGGAAGAGCCGGCCGACCACCGGGTCGGTGTGGTCGAAACCGTCGGTGAGCAGGCCCACCACCTCGGAGGCGACCTTGCGCAGCACCCGGACCTCGTCCACGGCGAGGCTGGCGACGTACCGGTCGCCCTGACGACGGAACATGCTCACGACCGGTCCACCGTTGCCCACAGCCCGTACGCGTGCAGCTGCGACGCGTCGTGCTCCATCCGCTCCCGGGCGCCGCTGGACACGACGGCCCGACCCTTGTGGTGCACGTCCAGCATGAGCTGCTCGGCCTTCTCCCGGCTGTACCCGAAAAGCTTCTGGAAGACCCAGGTCACGTACGTCATCAGATTCACCGGGTCGTCCCACACGATCGTCACCCATGGCCGGTCGGAGACCGGCACCTCGTCGATGTCCGGCGTCTCGACCGGTGCAACCTGTGGAGCCGCCATGCCCCCCATCGTGCCACCGGATTCAGCGAACTGATGAACCGGAAGGCCGCGTCGGCCCGGATCACCCTCCCGGGCGGCCGGCGGCGACCCGGGGGACGGGTCGGCGCGGCCGACCTCAGGCGAGCAGGATGCCGTGGTCGACAGCATCGGTGAGCACCGTGCCCAACGAGAGACGCATCACCTCGAAGCGGCGGGACACCTCGGTGGAGAGCTCCAGCTCGACCTCGCGCAGCGCCCGCTGCGCCCAGGAGCGCGCACTGTTCGGGTCGTCGTTGCCGGGCCCGCGCCAGTGCTGCCAGCAGCCCCCGGAGAGGGCCACCCCCACCGGCGGCAGGACCTCGACGCGTTCCGCGCCGGGAAAGCCGGCCAGCGCGTCGATCGCGCCCGCGCCGCTCAGCCCGGCCACCCCGGCGGTGCTGGTGACCAGGAGAACACGGTCCAGCTCCTGGCCGGCCGGGTGGTCGCCGAGGCCCCAACGCACGGCGTGGGCGATCCGGCGGCGCACCCCCTCGGCGAGGGGCGCGCCGAAGACCCGGGCGGCCGCCTCGTCGAGGATGGCCCGGCCGGCCTGATCGCACTGGGCGGTGGCGAGCAGCGACAGGGCCTCCATCTCCCGGTCGAGCAGCTGCGGCAGGCCGGCGCAGCCGACCCCGAAGACGATCTCCTGCACCACCCGCAGGTGGATGTTGGCCAGCTCCAGGGCGAGGTGCTGACGGATCCGCTGGGCGCAGGAGCGGACCTCGCGGTCCAGTCGGTCGCCGAGGTCACCCGGGTCGAAGCCCGGCACCACGGCCACCCGGCCGTGGTCGCCCGGCAGCACGGGCGGCTGCGCGCTGGCGCGGCGCAGCCCCTCGTCGGCCGCCCAGCCGACCAGGGCCCGGCGCAGCACCGCGGGATCGGCCTGGCGGACCGGGTACCAGCGGGCGGCGGCGAGCCCGGGCACGGCGGCGAGCAGGGCGGCCCGGTGGGCCGCGACGGAGACCGCGGCCGGGTCGACCGGAACCCGGGCCCGGCCCTGGACCGGGGCCCCGGTGCGGACGGGCGGCGCGAGGGACGTTCCCGTGTCCTCCGCCGAGCCGCCGTCCCGGACCGGGCCCCAGCCGGCCGCCCCCGGGCTGACCACGAAGAAGACCTCGACCGGTGCCCGGGCGACCTGGGCCAGCAGGTGCAGCTCGGCGGCGGTGAACGCCTGGTCCGCGGAGATCACGAAGAGCAGCGCGCCGGCCCGGCCGACCGCGTCGAGCAGCACCCGTCCGCCGGCCACGCCGAGCGAGCCGGTGTCGGGTGTGTCGAGCACGGCGAAGTGCCGCAGCAGCGGATCGGGGACGCTCAGCTCCACCCGGCGCGGCGGACGGGCCAGCGCCGGGCCAGCCGCCGCCGGGTCGGCGCCGTAGGAGTGCGGCTGGCGGTAGCCCGGCACGTATGCCGCGCGGGCCGGCACCCGTGCGTGGTTGACCACCAGGCAGCTGCCGGCGGGCACCACGAGCATCGCGGGCTCCAGCCCGAGCAGGGCGGCGAGCACCTCGCGCCGGCCGGCGCCGGCCGGGCCGGCGGCGACCACGGCCAGCGGCTGGTCCGGGCAGGGTGCGGTCACCCCGAGCCGGGTGGGCAGCGGCCCGGGGCACAGCCGCTGTGTCGACTCATCCACGTCGTCGGGGACGTGGACCGAGCGGAGAGGACCCGGCTTCATCAGACGGCCTCCGGGTGAGGGCGACCGGGTTGCGGGCCGGTCGCGAGGAAATCCGGTGGTGGCATCCGGATGCCCGGCAAGAGTACGGGCACAGAACGCCTCCGTCGAACACATCGGATACTCATCAGTAACCACGAGGTTACTCAACTTCACTGAGTAACGGTATACACGCGGACGGACAACCGTCGATATGCTGCTGCGATGAGTCGGTGGGACTTCGTCGGCCGCACGGATGAGCTCAACCGTCTGCTGTCGGCGGTCGGCGGTCCGGAGGGGCGTGGGCTGCTTTTCAGCGGCAACGCGGGGGTCGGCAAGAGCCGGCTGCTGCGGGAGGGGGTCGCGGCCCTGTCCGCCGACCGGTACGCGATCTGGTCGGTCTCGGCCAGCGCCACCACCGCCGCGCTGCCGTTCGGCGGGCTGGTCCAGGTGCTCCCGGCCGACCAGCCGCAGGGCCTCTCCCCCGCCGGCGTCCTGCGCTGGGCCGTCGACGTGCTGCAGGAGCAGGCGGCGGGGCGGCCCATCGTGCTGGCCATCGACGACGCGCATCTGCTCGACCCGCCCTCGGCGGCGCTGGTGCACCTGATCTCCCGGGCCGAGAACGCCACCGTGCTCGGGACGCTGCGCAACGGCGAGCAGATCCCGCTGCCGATCCGCGCGCTCTGGACCGACGAACTGGTCGAGCTGGTCGAGCTGGGCCCGATGAGCTCCGCCGAGATCACCGGGCTGCTCGCCGCGGTCCTCGGCGGGCCGGTCGACGCCGGGTCAGGCGAGCGGCTGTTCCGGCTCTCCGCGGGCAACCCGCTGCTGCTGCACGAGCTGGTGCTGGCCGCCGCCGGTGGCGGCGAGCTGACCCGCACGTACGGGATCTGGAAGTGGACCGGCCGGCTGGAGCTGGCGCCGAGCCTGACCGACCTGATCGGCACCCGGATCGGCCAGCTCACACCCGGCGTCCGGTCGGTGGTCGAGCTGGTCGCGTTCGGTGAGCCGCTCGGCCTGCAGCTGCTGGAGCGGGCGGTGGAGCCGATCGACGTGGAGACCGCCGAGGAACGCGGCCTGATCAGCCTGGTGCTCGACGACCGGCGACTGAACGTACGGCTCGCCCACCCGCTCTACGGCGAGGTGATGCGCCGGCAGTGCCCGGTGAGCCGGACCCGCCGCCTCCAGGCGACCCTGGCCGACCTGTTGGAACAGGTCGGCAAACGGCGCCGCGACGACCTGCTCCGGGTGGCGGTGTGGCGGCTGGACTCGGGCACCGCGCAGGACCCGGCCCTGCTGCTCGACGCGGCGGCCCAGGCCTTCGGCCGGTACGACGTGCCGTTGGCGACCCGGCTGGCCCGGGCGGCGCTGGAGGCCGGCGGCGGGTTCGACGCCGCCGAGCTGCTCGCCACCATCCTGATGTTCGCCGACCGGCCGGAGAAGGCGATCGAGGTGCTCGACTCGGTCGCCGCGGACGTCCGCTCCGACCGGCGGCGCAGCCGCTGGCTGACCGTGCGCGGCATGGTCAGCTACTGGGGGCTGAGCCGGGAGTCCACGGTGGAGAAGATCGCCGCCCGCAGCGCGGAGCTGACCGACCTGGCCGACCTGGCCCGGGTCCGCGCCTTCGAGGCCATCATGCGGCTGCACCGGCTGGACACCGACGTCGCGCTGCGGCTGGCCCAGTCCGTGCTGGACCGCCCGGCCGCCTCGGTGGCCGCCCGGGAGCTGGCCCGGTGCACCGTCGCCCACCTCCAGGCCGCCCAGGGCCAGTTCCGGCGCAGCGCGACCGCGATCGCCCGGGTGCAGGCCGAGGCGGCACGCTGGCGGGGCGACATGCCGTACCTCCAGCTCGCCATGGAGCTGGCGCGGGGCACCCGGCTGGCGCTCTCCGGGGACCTGGCCGGCATCGACGCGATCGTGGCCGACGAGTTCGCCGACCTCGCGGGCGCCGGCGACTTCCGGCTCGGCACCGGCTACCTGGCCATCCTCCAGGCGTACGCGGCGCGGCTGCGCGGGCAGAGCGACGAGGCGCTGAAGATCAGCCTCGGCGCCTGCGCGGTGCTCGCGACCAGCCGGGTGTACGCCGGGCTGGCGCACGCCGAACGCGCCCAGGCGGCGGCGCTGCGCGGCGACGCGGCACACGCCGCGGAGGCGATGGCCGAGGCGGACCGCACCCACGCCCCCGGCATGGCTGTGCTCTACCCCTGGCTGGAGCAGGCCCGGGGCGCGGTGCTCGCCGCGGCCGGCGACCTGCCCGGCGCGACGAAGCACCTCGGCCAGCTCGCCGACCGGCTCCGCGAGGACGGGCTCACCGGGCACGAGGTGCTGGTCCTGCTCGACCTGGTCCGGTTGGACCAGGCCGCCGCCCCGGTCGGTCCGACCTGCACCGACGGCGGCCGGCGTACGGTGGCGCAACGCCTGGCCGAGCTCTCCGAGCAGGTCGACGGGGTGCTGCCGCCGCTGCTCGCCCGGTACGCCCACGCCGCCGCGGCGGGCTCCCCCGCCGAACTGCTCGCCGTCGCTGACGGCCTGGCGGGGCTCGGCCTGACCGTGTACGCCGCCGAGGCGGCCGCGATGGCGCTGTACCGGCTGCGGGAGACCCGGTCCGCCGCCACCGGCCCGGCGCGGGAACGCCTCGCCGCCCTGCTGGACGGTTGCGACCAGATCTCCACGCCGGCGCTGCGGCAGCTCCGGCCGACGCTGAGCGACCGGGAGTGGGAGGTGGCCCGCCTCGCCGCCGACGGCGTGACCAGCCGGGCCATCGCGGAGCGGCTCTACCTGTCCAGCCGCATGGTGGAGAACCATCTCCAGCGCGTCTACAGCAAGCTGGGGGTGGCCGGGCGGGCCGCGCTGAAGGCCGTCCTCCGGTCGCTGCCGGGCCACGAAGGCACGGATCCCGCCTGAACTCTAGGCTGGACCGGTGAGCACCCTTCGCCCCGCGCTGCTGACCGACCACTACGAGCTGACCATGGTCAGCGCCGCCCTGCGGGACGGTACGGCCGACCGCCGCTGCGTCTTCGAGGTGTTCAGCCGGCGGCTGCCGGCGGGCCGCCGGTACGGCGTGGTCGCCGGCACCGGACGGCTGGTGGAGATGATCCGGGGCTTCCGGTTCGACGCCGACGAGGTCGACTTCCTGCGCCGCACCCGCGTGGTGGACGACCGGGCCGCCGACTGGCTGGCCAACTACCGCTTCACCGGCGACGTCGACGGGTACGCCGAGGGTGAGCTCTTCTTCCCCAACTCCCCGATGCTCACCGTCTCCGGCGGCTTCGCCGAGTGCGTGGTGCTGGAGACGCTGGTGCTGTCGGTGCTCAACCACGACTGCGCGGTCGCCGCGGCGGCCGCCCGGATGGTGACCGCCGCCCGGGGTCGCGCCCTGATCGAGATGGGGTCCCGCCGGGCGCACGAGGAGGCGGCGGTGGCGGCGGCCCGGTCGGCGTACCTGGCCGGTTTCCGGTTCACCTCGAACCTGGCCGCCGGCCAGCGGTACGGCATCCCCACCGCCGGCACCGCGGCGCACGCGTTCACCCTGTTGCACGACGACGAGAAGGCGGCGTTCGCCTCGCAGGTCGCCACGCTGGGCAAGGACACCACGCTGCTGGTCGACACGTACGACATCAGCCAGGGCATCCGCAACGCGATCGAGGTGGCCGGGCCGGAGCTGCGGGCCGTCCGGATCGACTCCGGCGATCTGGCGGTGATCGCCCAGCAGTCCCGGGAGCTGCTCGACTCGCTCGGCGCCACCGAGACCAAGATCATCGTCTCGGGTGACCTCGACGAGTACTCGATCGCCTCGCTCGCCGCCGAGCCGGTCGACATGTACGGCGCCGGCACCGCCGTGGTGACCGGCTCCGGCGCGCCCACCGCCGGGCTGGTCTACAAACTGGTCGAGGTGGACGGGCGGCCGGTGGTCAAGCGCTCAGAGCACAAGGCCACCATCGGCGGCCGGAAGGTGGCCGTACGCCGGCACAAGCCGACCGGCACCGCCACCGAGGAGGTCATCGTGCCGCAGGGCGTACCCGACCGGCAGCCCAACGACCGACTGCTCCAGCGCTCGTTCGTCGTGGACGGCGAGCCGGTGGCGCTGCCGACGCTGGACCAGTCGCGGGAGCACCTCCGGGAGTGCCTGATCTCCATCCCGTGGGAGGGCCTGAAGCTCTCCGGCGGCGACCCGGCCGTCCCGGTGACCGTCGTACCCGCGAGCTGAGGAAGGGCGCTCCGATGGCCAACGCGCTGATCATCGTGGACGTGCAGAACGACTTCTGCGAGGGCGGGTCCCTCGCGGTGGCCGGCGGGGCCGGCGTCGCGGCCGGCATCTCCCGGCTGCTCGCCGCCGAACCGGACCGGTGGGACCACGTGGTCGCCACCAAGGACTACCACGTCGACCCGGGGGCGCACTTCGGCGACCCGCCGGACTACGTCGAATGCTGGCCCCGGCACTGCGTGGTCGGCACCCCCGGGTCCGAGTTCCACCCGGACCTGGAGACCGGGCAGGTGGAGGCGATCTTCCACAAGGGCGAGTACGCGGCGGCGTACTCCGGCTTCGAGGGGCACGCGGACGACGGCGAGTGCCTGGCCGACTGGCTGCGCGCCCGTGGGGTGGACCGGGTCGACCTGGTCGGCATCGCCACCGACCACTGCGTCCGGGCCACCGCGCTGGACGCCGCCCGGGAGGGCTTCGACACCACCGTGCTGCTGGACCTCACCGCCGCCGTGGCGCCGGAGACGCTCGACGTGGCGCTGCGGGCGATGGACGGCGCCGGGGTCACCATGGTCGGGGAGCCTGTGATCAGGACCGCTTGACCAGGTAATCGCTTGCGACTGTCGTACCCGGCGTCGAGGATGACGCCGGAGGTACGGACCGTCGTGAACTTGAAGCCTTACCGGCAGGCACTCGCCCTGCCCGGTCTCCGGTCGCTGCTGCTGGTGTCGGTGCTGGCGCGCATCCCGCTCACCGCGACCGGGGTGACGCTCACCTTCTACGTGGTCCTCGACCTCGGCCGGGGATACGGCGCGGCCGGCCTGGTCGGCGCCGCGTCGACCATCGGCGCCGCGCTGGGCTCGCCGCTGCTCGGCCGGCTGGTGGACCGGCGCGGCCTGCGACCGGTGCTCGCCCTGACCACCGTCGCCGAGGCGGCCTTCTGGGCCAGCGCCCCCGCCCTGTCGTACCCGGTGCTGCTGCCGGCCGCATTCCTGGCCGGGCTGCTCGCCCTGCCGGTCTTCTCGGTCGTCCGCCAGTCGGTGGCCGCGCTGGTCCCGGCCGAGCGCCGCCGCCCGGCGTACGCGCTGGACTCGATGTCGGTCGAGCTGTCGTTCATGGTCGGCCCGGCGCTGGCCGTGGCGCTGGCCACCGCCGTCTCGCCGCGCACCACCCTCTGGGCGGTCGGTGCCGGGATCGTCGCGTCCGGCGTCGCGTTCTGGCTGCTGAACCCGCCCACCCGCAGCGCCGATGAGCCGGCGGGCCCGCACCGGAAGGTGCCCCGCGGCGAGTGGCTCACGCCCCGGTTGCTCGCCGTGCTGGCGGTCAGCCTGGCCGCCACCCTCGTCCTGGGCGGCACGGACGTCGCGGTGGTCGCCGTGCTGCGGGCCAGCGGCGAGGTCGGCTGGACCGGCGCCGTGCTGGCCATGTGGGCGGTCGCGTCGCTGGTCGGCGGCTTCGCGTACGGGGCGGTCAGCCGGTCGTTCTCGCCGCTGGCGCTGATGGCCGCGCTCAGCCTCTGCACCATCCCGGTCGGGCTCGGCGGGTCGCACTGGTGGCTGCTCTGCCTGGCGCTCGTCCCGGCCGGCGCGCTCTGCGCCCCGACCATCGCCGCCACCTCCGACGCGGTGAGCCGGCTCGCCCCCGCCCGCGTACGCGGTGAGGCGATGGGCCTGCACGGCTCCGCGGTCACGGTCGGCATCGCGGTCGGCGCCCCGCTCGCCGGCGCGGTGATCGACGCCTCGGCGCCCCTCTGGGGCTTCGCGGTCACCGGCGCGGTCGGCGCGCTGGTCGCGTTGGTCGTGCTCCCCGTCGAGCTGCGCCACCGCCGCGAGTCGGTCGGCAAGGGTGTCCCCGCCGAGCTGGCGACCGTCACCAGCTGACGCCACCGTCCGCGGACGCCGGCCCGGGCCCAGGCCCAGGCCTCCGAGACACGGCCTCGCACCGCCGCGGAGGCCCCAACTTCCCGCACGTGGTGCTCGACCACCGCAGCAGCAGTCGCCGGGCACCGGGCCTGCCGGTTCGACGCCCGGCTGCCCGGTGCCGCCCGGGGCGACGGGGCTGACCGGGAGCCGGGACCCGAAGGAAACGGCGACGGGCGCCGTACCCCGCTCAGGGGTGCGGCGCCCGTGGCGCGGTGTCGCAGCGGGTCAGCGCCGGTCGAGGTTGCCGGCGGTGTCCTCCTGGTAGCTGGCGCCACCGTTGGACTCGCTGGTCAGCGGCTTGGCGCCACCCTCCGGCGGGCCGGCAATGCTCTGGCCGGCGGCCAGCTCCGGGAACTTGGCGTCGAACGCGGGGCGCTCGGAGCGGATCCGCGGCATCCGGTCGAAGTTGCGCAGCGGCGGCGGCGAACTGGTCGCCCACTCGAGCGAGTTGCCGTGACCCCACGGATCGTCGACCTCGACCACCGGGCCGGTCTTGTACGACTTCCAGCAGTTCCAGATGAACGGCAGGGTCGAGAGACCGGTGATGAACGCGCCGATCGTGGAGAACGTGTTCAGGAACGTGAAGCCGTCGCCGGGCAGGTAGTCGGCGTACCGACGCGGCATGCCCTCGGCGCCGAGCCAGTGCTGCACCAGGAACGTGGTGTGGAAGCCGATCATGGTCAGCCAGAAGTGCACCTTGCCGAGCCGCTCGTCGAGCATCCGGCCGAACATCTTCGGGAACCAGAAGTAGATGCCGGCGAAGACGGCGAACACGATGGTGCCGAAGAGCACGTAGTGGAAGTGCGCCACCACGAAGTACGAGTCGGTGAGGTGGAAGTCGAGCGGCGGGCTGGCCAGCAGCACGCCGGTCAGACCACCGAACAGGAAGGTCACCAGGAAGCCGACCGCCCAGAGCATCGGCGTCTCGAAGGTGACCTGGCCCCGCCACATGGTGCCGATCCAGTTGAAGAACTTCATACCGGTCGGCACGGCGATCAGGTAGCTCAGGAAGCTGAAGAACGGCAGCAGCACCTGACCGGTGGCGAACATGTGGTGCGCCCAGACGCTCATCGACAGGGCGGCGATCGAGATGGTGGCAGCGACCAGACCCTTGTAACCGAAGATCGGCTTCCGGGAGAAGACCGGGATGATCTCGGAGATGATGCCGAAGAACGGCAGCGCCACGATGTAGACCTCGGGGTGCCCGAAGAACCAGAACAGGTGCTGCCAGAGCATCGGCCCGCCGGTGGCGGGGTCGTACACGTGGGCGCCGATGATCCGGTCCGCCGCGAGCGCGAAGAGCGCGGCGGCGAGCAGCGGGAAGACCAGGATCGCCAGCAGGCTGGTGACCAGCATGTTCCAGGTGAAGATCGGCATCCGGAACATGGTCATCCCGGGGGCGCGCAGGGTCAGGATCGTGGTGATCAGGTTGACCGCGCCGAGGATGGTGCCCAGACCGGAGATGGCCAGGCCGACCACCCACATGTTCGCGCCGACGCCCGGCGAGTGCTCGACGGAGCTCAGCGGCGTGTACGCCGTCCAGCCGAAGTCGGCCGCGCCACCGGGGCTGATGAAGCCGGCGACGGCCAGGGTCCCGCCGAACAGGTACAGCCAGTAGGCGAAGGCATTCAGCCGGGGGAACGACACGTCCGGCGCGCCGATCTGCAGCGGCACCACGAAGTTCGCGAAGGCGAACACGATCGGCGTCGCGAAGAACAGCAGCATGATCGTGCCGTGCATGGTGAAGAGCTGGTTGTACTGCTCGGGCGACAGGAACTGCAGGCCCGGTCGCGCCAGCTCGGCGCGCATGATCAGGGCCATCAGGCCACCGATCATGAAGAACGCGAACGCGGTGACCATGTACATGATCCCGATCTGCTTCGCGTCCGTGGTGCGCAGCAGCCGCGCGATTGCCGACCCCTTGACCGGCTCTCGGACCGGCCAGGGCCGGGTCACGACCGGCTTGGGTGCGACGGTGGTCACGAGTGGCCTCCGGTTCTCGGTTGTCCCGCTTGGCACGCTGATTGATCTGCGAGCCGTCATCCGCAAGGAGGATAGTCCCCGGCAGGTGGCATCGCCGCGTGGGGTGGCGGGCTACGATCACCGCCCCTACAGCGGGTCGACCAGCAACCGGTAGTGCTCCTGGAAGATCCGTCCGCCGCGCCCGCGCAGCAGCGGGTCGCGCAGCGCCGGCGGCACGTCGCGGGTCCGGTTGCGGTCCCGGGTCCGGTCCCGCACCCATCGGGTACGCGGTCGCCGCCGGCTCTCGTACGCCAGCAGCGCGGCCTCGACGCTGCCGGCCGCCTTCAGCGACTCGGCGAGCACGACGGCGTCCTCCAGCGCCATGGCCGCACCCTGGGAGAGGGTCGGCGCGGTGGCGTGCGCCGCGTCACCGATCAGCAGCACCCGGCCGTGGAACCAGCGGCCCAGCTCCACCTCCTCGGTGACGGCGACGTGCACCTGGTCGAGGGCGGCCAGGACCTCGGGCACCGGCCCCCGGTAGCCGGCGAAGAGCTCCCGCAGCCGGGCCGCCGGATCGGCCGGCGGTACGGTGCCGGCCTCGTCGGCGTAGCAGTACAGCCGCCCGGCGCCGATCGGCACCAGCAGGAAGCCGGACCGCTGGCCGAGCAGGGCGGTCCAGTCGGCGATCCGCGGCCCGCCGCGCACCACGCTCCGGTAGACCACCTGCCCGGCGGGCCGGGGCGGACCGCCGAGGGCGGCGAGGGTGCGGATCGCCGAGCGCGGCCCGTCGGCGCCGATCACCAGGTCGTACTCCCCCCAGGTGCCGTCGGTGAAGCCGACGGCGACCCCGCCGGGCAGCGGTTCGACGGTGCTGACCTCGGCGCCGTGCCGGACGGCGCCGCCGGCCCCGGTGAGCAGCACCCGGTGCAGCTCGGCGCGGGGCAGCGCGCGGCACTCCCCCACCCCGGCCCAGAGGGCGTCGAGGTCGACCTCGCAGAGCGGCGCGCCGGCCGCGTCCAGGAAGCGCTGTCGGTGGATCACCTGGCCGAGCGGACGGACCGGGCCGTCGAGGTCGAGCCGGCGCAACGCCCGGGCGGCGTTCCCGGGCAGGTAGAGGCCGGTGTCGACCAGCTCGGTGGGGGGCAGCTTCTCGGTGACGTCGGGCCGGAACCCCGCGAGCCGCAGCGCCCGGGCCACGGCCAGACCGGCGATGCCCGCGCCGACGACGAGGATGCGCAGGGGGAAGCCACCCATGGTGGTGTACGCCTCCGGAGGGGTTCGGCACGCGTTGGAGGCAAGACATTACTCGGCGCAATCGGTGCCCACCAGGGCCGATCGTCCCGCCCCGGTCGCCCCTCCCGGCGGCCGAGATTTCTTTCCGGCCTGCTGAACGTCGTTCCGTCGGCGTTTACGCGACGACGGGGTCCGGCCCAATCAGCTCCCCAGTGCGTCGATGTCGCGCATCTCCTCGGCGGTCAGCGAGAAGCCAAAAATGTCGGCGTTGGCCCGGATCCGTTCCGGGGTGACCGACTTCGGGATCACCACGATCTCGTGGTCGATGTGCCAGCGGAGCACCACCTGCGCCGGGGAGACGTTGTGCGCCTGGGCGATCCGCACCAGCACCGGGTCGGACAGGTCGCTGGTCTTGAACGGGCTGTAGCCCTCCAACACCACGCCCCGGTCCCGGTGAGCGGCGTGCGTCTGCCGGTCGTACAGCGACGGGCTCCAGCGGATCTGGTTGACCGCCGGGGTCTCCTCGGTGGACTGGATCAGCTCGTCGATCTGGCTGATGCTGTAGTTGCTCACCCCGACGGTGCGGGCCAGTCCCTCGTCCCGCGCGGCGAGCAGTTCCCGCCAGACCGGGATGCTGTCGCCCGGCGCGGACGGCGGCCAGTGGATCAGCCACAGGTCGAGGTATTCGGTGTCCAGGGCGCGCAGGCTCGCCTCGATGGTCTCCCGCTCCCGGCCCACCCGGTCCGGCGGCAGCTTGCTGGTGAGGAAGATGTCCTCCCGGCGCAGGTCGCTCTCCTGGATCGCCCGGCCGACCTCCTCCTCGTTGCCGTACATCGTCGCGGTGTCGATGTGCCGGTAGCCGGCGTCGAGGGCGGCGAGCACGGCCTGGTAGCCGGCCTCGCCGGTGGCCTGCCAGGTGCCGAAGCCGAGCAGCGGCATCCGGACGTCGCCGGCGAGCGGGACGGTGGGCTGTTCAGCGGTGGTCATGGCGGCTGTTCTACCCCTGATCACGGCCGGCATGCCGGCGACCCGCCGGGAGCGCGCCGACCGGCCGTACCGGGACGGCGGACGCGGCCAGGCCCGGAAACCCCCGGCCAGCGTGTAACGGGATGAACCGCCCGGCTTGCGCGCTGCGGAGCGCCCCGGGGTGCCGCAGAATGCGAGGGTGGCTGACCGGCTGGAGGAGTACCGGCGCAAGCGGGACGCGAAGCGTACCCCCGAGCCGGTGCCCGACCGGACGCCCGCGCCGATGCGGGCCGGCCGGCAGCGGGCCCGGTTCGTCATCCAGCAGCATCACGCCCGCAGCCTGCACTGGGACCTGCGGCTGGAGCACGACGGGGTGCTGGCCTCCTGGGCGGTGCCCCGCGGCCTGCCCCGGGACCCCGGCCGCAACCACCTGGCCGTGCACACCGAGGACCACCCGATGGAGTACCTCACCTTCCACGGCGAGATCCCGGCCGGCGAGTACGGCGGCGGGAAGATGACCATCCACGACACCGGGACGTACCGCGCGGAGAAGTGGCGCGACGACGAGGTGATCGTGGTGCTCGACGGGAAGCGGACCCGGGGCCGGTACGTGCTCTTCGCCACCGGGGGCCGGGGCCGGGACTGGATGGTCCGGCGCACCGACCCGCCCCCGGAGGGCTGGACGCCGATGCCCGAGCTGGTCCGCCCCATGCACCCCACCGAGGCCGGCAAGCTGCCGAGGGACGAGGCCGCCTGGGGGTACGAGCTGCGCTGGGACGGCGTGCGGGCGATGGCGTACGTCTCGGGCGGCCGGCTGCGACTGCTCGACGAGGCCGACGAGGAGATCACCGGGGCGTACCCCTGGCTGCGCGCGATGGCGGAGGTGCTGGCCCCCACCGAGGCGGTGCTGGACGGGGTGCTGGTCCGCATCGACCCCGCCGGGCGGGTCCGGGCGCCGAGCGTCCGGGACGGCCAGTTCCTCGTCGTGGACCTGCTCTGGCTGGAGGGCGCGACCAGCCTCGACGTGCCGTACGCGCAGCGCCGTGAGCTGCTCGACGGCCTGGCGCTCGCAGGCACCCACTGGCAGACCCCGCCGTGGTTCCCCGGCGTCGGCGCGGACGCCCTGGGGACCGCCCGCGAACAGGGGCTCCCCGGGGTGGTGGCCAAACGACTCGAGTCCCCGTACGAGCCGGGTCGGCGCAGCCGGCACTGGCTGAGCATCGACACGAGCTGAGGAGGAGTGACTAGTGGTCGGTTCCCTCCGCAGATCTATCTATATTTTCCGTTGTGGGGACGGATATCGGATCGGGGCGTTTGCCAACCGGGTGGGCTGCTCGGTGAGCAAGTGCGCCGCTGGGAGGCGGAGGGCGGGATCACGGCTCGCCGTCTGCCTCGAGCATGCGGCGGCGCGTGGCGGCTGCGAGATCGTCGTCGCGAATCAGGTGGCGTTGTCCGCAGCGGGAGCGGGTGGAGGACATGCTGGCGGTCGTGCACGCCTTTTCGTGCCGGCTGTACGGGCTGCGACGCTACGAGACGGAGCTAAAGGGGGCGGACCAGACCGTGGAGGGCGATCGGTGAAGGTCACCCGGATCGCTTACTCGACGGCCCTGAATCCGGGCAAGTATGCAGCGTTGGTGGAGCAGGCTCGCCGGTTGGGTCGGGTTCGTAGTGAGGTATGGCAGCGGTACGGGTCGGTCGGCGGCGCCGGGTCCGGGTTGACGGATCGGCAGGTGCGGGACCGGTGGTTGGCCGACGGCACGCATGTGCGGTTCTGTCTGTTGGCGAATCCGTGGAAGGAAACAGTCCGCGACGCCATGGCCGACATCGCAGCGAACCTGGCAGCGGCGAAGGTGCAGGTGCGTCGGGCGGTCTTCCGGCGCACCAGCGATCCGGCCGAGCAGAAGCGGATGCTGGCCGCGTTGAAGGCCGACCGGTGGGCAGGCGATCCGTTCTTGGCGCGGCAGATGCGCCAGCACTGGAAGCGGGGCCGGAATCGCACGCATGATCAGATCGTCGTCCGCGCCGATCAGCACAACACCGTCGTCGACGGGCGGGGCCGGTTGTGGCTGGCGGTTCCCGGTCTGCAACGCCGCCGGATGGTCCGGATCCCGCTGTCCACGACGGTCGCCCCGACTGGGACGCTGCGGCTGATCCTGCGCGGTGGCCGGGTCGAGGTGCACTATCAGATCGACGCGTCGCAGATGCGGTCGTCGCAGCGGCCCTGCGGTGACCGGACGGTCGGCGTTGATAAAGGTTACACCGAAGTCCTGACCGACTCCGAGGGCGGCCGCCACGGCTGCCGTCTAGGTGTGCTGCTGGCCAGCGAGTCGGACCGGTTGAAGGAACGCAACCGGCGGCGGGCGAGGCTGCGTTCGATAGCGAACAGCGCCGCCGGGCGTGGTGACCACGCGAAAGCGCACCGGATCACCGTCAACAACCTCGGGACCGTCAAGCGGGACCGGCAGGCCGCCCGCCACCGGGCCCGGGTGCGCACGGAGATCTTCACCGCCGTGCACCGGGTCGTCGACAAGGCGGCCAGCGTGGTCGCCGAAGACCTCACCAAACGCTTCGCCGGGCGCAAAATGCTCGGCAAGAACGTGAATCGGCGTCTGGCCGCGTGGACCAGAGGGGTCACCGCCGAGGCGCTGGCGAACGTGTCGGAGCGCAGAGGTTCTGCGCTCGTGCACGTCAACGCCGCCTACACCTCACAAGCTTGTCACCGTTGCGGCCGGCTCGGCCGACGCAACGGGGACCGGCTTCACTGCACCCCGTGCGGGGTGGTGTGGCAGGCCGACGTGAACGCCGCGATCAACATCCTGCAACGAGCAGGCGACCCCGACATCGCCCTGCACACCCCGCACCACAAGGTGAAGCAGATCCTGCAGGACAGGACCGATCGCCACCGGACCAGACTGCCGGTCCAGGACTCCAGCCCGGCCACCGCCGAGCGGAGAGCGAATAATCCGAACCGCTCAGCAATGAGCAACAAGCAGGAAGCAGCATCGTGCACCTGACACACCTGGAGTGCCCGCGCTGCGGTGCGGAGCACCCGGCGGACAAGTTGCAGAACCTCTGCGACTGCGGCTCCCCGCTGCTGGCCCGCTACGACCTGGCCGCGGTGGCCGCCGCGGTGACCCCGGAGCAGTTCGGACTCCGCCCGGCGGACCTCTGGCGCTACCGGGAGCTGCTGCCGGTGGCCGACGCCCGGTTCGTCACCACGTTGGGCGAGGGCTGGACGCCGCTGCTGCGCGCCCCGGCGTACGGCGCGGAGATCGGCATCCCGGACCTGATCGTCAAGGACGAGGGGCTCACCCCGACCGGGTCGTTCAAGGCGCGCGGCGCGGCGGTGGGGGTGAGCCGGGCCCGGGAGCTGGGCGTCGAGCGGATCGCCATGCCCACCAACGGCAACGCGGGAGCCGCCTGGGCGACGTACGCGGCCCGCGCCGGGATGGGCGCGACCATCGCCATGCCGCTTTCCGCGCCGACCATCTGCCGGCGCGAGTGCCTGGCCGCCGGGGCCGACCTGCGGCTGGTCGACGGCCTGATCAGCGACGCCGGCCGGTGGGTGGCCCGGCTGGTCGCCGAGTCGGGCGGGCGGATCTTCGACGCCGGCACGCTGCGCGAGCCGTACCGCCTGGAAGGCAAGAAGACCATGGGGTACGAGATCGTCGAGCAGCTCGGCTGGCAGGTGCCCGACGTGATCATCTATCCGACCGGCGGCGGGGTCGGGCTGATCGGCATCCACAAGGCGCTGCACGAGCTGCGCGAGCTGGGCTGGGTGGAGGACAAGCTGCCCCGGCTGGTGGCGGTGCAGTCCACCGGCTGCGCGCCGATCGTCCGGGCGTTCGCCGCCGGGGAGCCGCGGGCGACCCCGTGGGCGGACGCGCACACCGTGGCCTTCGGCATCACCGTGCCGTCGCCGCTCGGCGACGAGCTGATCCTGGACGCGCTGCGGGAGAGCGGCGGGACGACACGGAGATCCTGGCCGACCTGCGGGACTTCGCCGCCCGGGAGGGGCTGCTGCTCTGCCCGGAGGGGGCGGCCGGCCTGTCGGCGGCCCGACACCTGCGGGCCGGCGGCTGGATCCGGGCCGGCGAGCGGGTGGTGGTGCTGAACACCGGCGCGGGGCTGAAGTATCCGGAGACGGTGGACGTGTCGGGCGTACCGGTGCTGTGAGACGCCGGCGCCGCGCGGACCGTGCGGTCCGCGGGGCGCGGCCGGCGCCGAGCATGCTGTCCCTGCCGGCCAGGATCCCGCCCGCTCAGTCGGTGGTGGGGTCGGTCAGCCGCCAGGCGGCGTTGATCAGCCCGATGTGCGACAGCGCCTGCGGGGTGTTGCCGAGCTGGGCGCCGGTGCGCAGGTCGATCTGCTCGGCGAAGAGGCCCAGGTCGTTGGCGTGCCCGAGCACCTTTTCGAACAGCGCCCGGGCCCGGTCCCGCTCGCCCCCCATCACCAGGCACTCCACCAGCCAGAACGAGCAGAGCACGAAGCCGGCCGGGTCGGTGTTCCAGCGCCGCACCAGCCCGGCGTCGGTGCCCAGCTCACGCTCCACCACCTCGATGGTGGAGCGCATCCGCGGGTCGGTGGCCGGCAGGAACTGCACCACCGGCAGGTAGAGCGCCGAGGCGTCCAGTTCCGCCGAGCCGAAGGCCCCGGTGTACGCGCCGATCCGGTCGTTCCAGCCCTCGCGCAGCACGGTCGCCCGGATCTCGTCCCGGATCGCCGCCCAGCGACGCGGATCCGCCCGGTCACCGAGGCGGGGCGCCAGCTTCACCGCCCGGTCCAGCGCCGCCCAGCAGAGCACCTTCGACGACAGGTAGTGCCGCTCGGTTTCCCGGGTCTCCCACATCCCCCGGTCCGGGAGCTGCCAGGTCTTGGCGACCTGCTCGGCCAGGCCCACCACCATCTCCCGCAGCTCCATCTCGAAAGTGTCGCCGAGGTAGTCGTGCAGCTGCCAGACCGCCGAGATCACCTCGCCGGGCACGTCGAGCTGCCGCTGCAGCCAGGCGTCGTTGCCGATCCGCACCGGCCGGCTGCCCGCGTGCCCGCGCAGGTTCGGGCATTCGTGCTCGGAGAGGTCCCGCTCCCCTTCCAGACCGAAGAGCACCGGCACCGGCGCGTCGCCGATCCGGCCGATCGAGCGGGCCGCCCAGGCGACGAGGCGGGACGCCTCGTTCGGGCAGGCCGCCACCCAGAGGGCGCGCATCGTCATCGAGAAGTCGCGCAGCCAGGAGTAGCGGTAGTCGTAGTTGCGGTCGCCGCCCATGCATTCGGGCAGCGAGGTGGTCAGGGCCGCGGCGACCGCGCCGCTGCGGGTGTACGTCAGGCCGGTGAGCACGGTGGCGCTGTGCCGGACCTGCGGGACGTACTCGCCGTCGTACTCGTGGACCTCCCGGTACGCCTCCCACGCCCGCACCGTCTCGGCGAGCGTGGCGACCGGGTCCAACCGGGCCGGCGGCGGGCCGTAGACCGGGGCGTACGCCAGGTCGAAGCCGACCGTCTGGCCGGCGGCGACCTCGAAGGCGTGCCCGACCCGGTCCCCGTCGACGCGCAGCGCCTGCCCGTCCCCGCGCAGCACCAGCGCCACCGACCCGGCGGTGGCCAGCACCCCGCCGTCCGGCTGCTCGTGCAGGTACGGGGTGAGCAGCCCGTACTCCGGGAGCGGGGCGAAGTCTAGGTGCATCCGCACCCGCCCGGTCAGCCCCTCGACCACCCGCAGCAGCACCGCCGGCGAGTTCATCCCCAGCTGGTGGCCGCGGGCGCCCAGCTGGGCGGCGAGCGCGTCGGTGACCGCGACGCTCCCCTCCGGCGTGTGGTGGACGGTCCGCAGCACCAGGGTGTCCGGCCGGTACGCACGCTCCACCCGGCTCGCGGCCAGCGGCGCGATCCGCCAGTGCCCGCCGGCCGGGTCGAGGAGCCGGCAGAAGACCGACGCCGAGTCGAACCGGTCCGGGCACCACCAGTCGACCGACCCGTCCCGGCCGACCAGGGCACCGGAGCGACAGTCGGAGATGAATCCGTAGTCGGAGATCGCCGGGTGATGCACCCGCGCCGGGTACCCGGACCCGGGGCGTTCAGGCCGGGCCGGTCAGGCGGTCGGCGGCTCGTCCTGGCCGGCCGCCTCCGCCGCGTCGGCCTCCTCCTTGGTCCGGTGCACTGCCTGGTCGGCGTGCTCCGGCGGCCCGTAGACGGTGTAGAGGACCAGCGGGTTGGGGCCGGTGTTGACGAAGTTGTGCTTCGTGCCGGCCGGTACGACCACCAGGTCGCCCGAGACGACCTCCTTCTTCTCGCCGGCCACCCGGGCCTCGCCGGTGCCGCTGACGAAGGTCAGGATCTGGTCGATGCCCTCGTGGACCTCCTCGCCGATCTCCCCGCCCGGCGGGATCGTCATGATCACCAGCTGGGTGTGCTCCCCGGTCCAGAGCACCCGGCGGAAGTCCGGGCTCCTCTCGGCGACGGTCGCGATCGTGAAATGCTCCATGGCGCTCACATACCCGGCCGGACCTGCGGTCACGCCGGGACTCGCAGATGGTGGAATTCCCCACTGCTCGGTGGTTTGGATCCCCTCAGGACGGGCACCTGGAGTGCCAAGACCGGTGCACGGACGGCCGGTCGAGCCAGGTCCCCGCTGTCGTACCGCCGTACGGCTGCGGTGGTGGGAGACGGCCAGAGCGCGGCGACGTTACGACCTGAGGTCGAGCGGCGCCGTGCGCTCGTGTGCGCCGACTCTCGACGCTCGGCCGCCCCACCCCCGGCTCAGGCCAGAACGGCGAGGTGGAAGGGCCGGCCGGCGTGGCCCGCCGAACCTTTAGTGGACACCGCACTATCCTGAAGCATGGTGCCCGCCAACGAGGGTCGGGCGGCGGAACCGGTCTACCGCCCCATTCTGGTCGGTCGCCGGGGTGAGCTGGAGGCACTGGCCCATCTCGACGACGCCGCCGCTGCGCTGCTCGCTCCGGTCCTCGACCTCTGCGTGGTCGATCCCAGCACCGTGGACATCGTCGGCCGGCTGCCGGCCGGGCTGCTCCCGGCCGTTGACGTCTCCCGCCTGCCGGACACCCCGGAGAGCGAACTGGTCCGCTGGGGCGTACCCCTGGTGCCGGTGGTCGGGCTCGCGGAGAGCGACCGACGGCTGGTGGCGCACGGCGAGGCCGCGCGGGCGTACGCCGGGCGGGCGGTGGTCCGGCTGCGGACCGGGCAGGACCGGGCGGGCCCGGACGCGGCGACCACCGCGGTCGAGCGGATCTGGCGGCTCACCCGGCTGGTCCCGGAGCAGTGCGACCTGATCGTCGACGCGGGCGACGTCTGCTGCCCGGCGGACGTGCGGCTGGCCGAGCCGCGGATCCGGCGGCTGCTGGACTGGGCCCGACGGCATGCCTGGCGCTCGGTCACCGTGGTGGCCGGGGGGATGCCGCCGACGCTGGTCCGCCTCCCCACCGACGAACCGGTACGGCTCGACCGCTTCGACTGGCAGCTCTGGCAGCGCCTGGCCGACCTCGGCGTGGGGTACGGCGACTACGGGGTCGGCCCCGCGGTGCACGGCGCGGACGGGCCGGGCGACCGACTGCCGACGCTGCGCTACACGGCCGACGGGGCCTGGTGGTTGTACCGCTGGTCCCGTCGGGGTGGTCGGGGCGACGACCGCTTCGCCGACCTGTGCCGGACGCTGGTGGCGGCCCCGCACTGGCCGGCGGCCGGGGCGGCCTTCTCCTGGGGCGACCACGAGATCCTGCGCCGGGCCCGGCGCGGGGCGGGTGCCGGCTCGCCGACCAACTGGGCGGCGTGGAGCACCTCGCACCATCTGGCGTACGTGCTGGGCACGCTGCTCCGGCCGGACCGTGGGCAGCGACCCGGGCCGTGGGGCGCCGGCCAGGACGCCCCCGAGCGGGGACGGTCCGGTCGGCCGCACCGGGGCGGGGAGACCCGCCGCGCGGGCTGAGCCGCGTCGGTCACTCCTTCTCGGTGAAGCCGAACTGCACGACCCCCTCGTCGTCCACGATCGCGTCGACGGAGGTCTCGTTGAGCAGTTCGGCGGCATCGGCGTCGAGGAAGATCCGGGCGCCCTCGGCGTCGACCACCTGGTCGCCCTGCACCGGCTGCGGCACCAGTTCGATGGAGAGCGAGCCGGCGTCGGTGTCGGCCGCGATGCGCAGCCCACCGTCCTCGGCGACGTCCTGTTGGTTGGCGAGGTCCCGGATCACCAGGACGGCGTTGTCGGTCATGGTCAGCATGGCGGAACTCCTCGTGGTTGTTCGGGATTTCGGTGGGTCGGCGCGGCCGCGCGGGCCGGGCCCGGACCCAGGAAGGCGAATCGGTGTTCGCCGTGCAAACCAGGGCAGGTTGACCGCCCCTCATGGCCTACGTTGCCCCCTGATCGGGCATCCGTCAAATAGAGCGGGGTCAGTCGACACCGTGGTGGCCGGTGGCGGGAGTAGTCCGGCCCGGGACGGGTAACCAGGGTCGTGGCGGCCCCTGATCGGAGATAACTTTCGCCGCAGAGGCTTCTCCGGAAGAAACCTCCATGACAGCATCAACGCATGGATCGTCGTCTCTTTCCCCGGGCGCTCGCAGTGCTGGCGCTGGTCGCCACCGCGGTCACCGCCGGCGCCCCCACCGCCACGGCCGAGTCGCCCACCCCCGCGCAGACCCGGCTGAACGCCACCATCGACGCCATCCTCGCCGACTCCCGCCTGGTCGGGGCGCAGGCCGGCGTCGTCGTCGTGGACACCACCACCGGTCAGACCCGCTATCAGCGCAACGGGGACCGCCGTCTGGTGCCCGCCTCCAACACCAAGCTGCTCACCTCGACCGCGGCGCTGGAGCTGCTCGGTCCGGGCCACCGCTTCACCACCGACGTCGCCGGCGGCGGCGTACGACGGGCCGGACTGCTCTCCGGCAACCTCTACCTGCGCGGCGGCGGCGACCCGACGATGCTGGCCGGGGACTACGACGCGCTGGCCGCGCAGGTCGCCGCCGAGGGCGTCCGGGTGGTGACGGGGAACCTCGTCGCCGACGACACCCGGTACGACCACACCCGGCTCGGTCCCGACTGGACCTGGGACGACGAGTCCTACTACTACGCCGCGCAGGTCTCGGCGCTGACCGTGGCGCCGGACACCGACTACGACGCCGGCACGGTGATCGTGCACGCCGCACCGGCGGCCGGCGCGAGCGCGCCACCGGTGGTGACGATGACTCCGCCCAACGGCTACCTCCGGATCGACAACCGGGCCGTGAACGAGTTCGACTTCAAGTCGAAGGAGATGACGATCGACCAGCAGCTGAAGCTGGCGGAGATCAAGGCGCTGCTGGCCATCGGTCAGGAGCTGTCGCGGATCCACCACAACGGGATCAACCCGGAGTACGACTCGGGCAACTGATGTTCGCCACGTACGACGAAGCCGGCCACCCCGTTGAAGGGGTGGCCGGTTTCGTTGTTGCGGGGCTACTACTTCTTGTTCAGGTTGACGATCACACCCTGGTTCGCGCACGCCGTCTGCAACCCCGACACGTGGGTGCCCATCGGTCCGATGAACGCCAGCGCGCCCATCTCCTGACCGTCGCCGAGCTGCTGCACCTGCCAGGCGATGTCCACCAGGCCGGTGCCGTGCTCCCGAATGTCGGCGTACCGGGAATCCTCGAACACCTTCCGGGCGGCCCGGTACTCCTTCTCGGTCAGCTTGTCGTCCCCCGACGCCTTCGGGCTGCCGTCCATCTTCTTGCCGTCCCGCATGGCCTTGCAGGCGGCGACACCGGAGTCCTCCTTGATGAAGCCTTCGTAGACGGCGAGGCCGGCGGCGGTGAGCATCAGCACGGCGACCGCGGCAGCCACGGCGACGATGATCTGCTTCCGGTTCGGGCTCGCGGCCGGCGCGGGCGGGGTGTGCGCCGGCGGCTGGACGGGGCCGGCGGGCTGGTACTGCTGCGGCGGGTAGGCGGGGGCGCCCTGCTGGTAGGGCTGCTCCGGCTGCTGGGTGTGGTGCGGGTCGGTCATCTGGTGCTCCCCACGTGGTGTTGGCTTGTCGATGGTCAATGGTTGTGCGGTGCTGAACTGCGGTGTGTCGGGTAGGCGACAGTGGTTGTGGCCGGTCAGTCGCGGCGGGACGACCGGAACATCCCGACCGTGGCGACCACATCGCCGGGCTTGGCCCGCCGCCAGTCGGCGACTTCCGGCCCGACCAGCGTCCAACCGTCGGCGCGCAGCTCGTCGAACCATTCGTCGGCCTGATCGGGGTCGGCGAACCGGCGAGCCTGCCGTTCCACCGGTACCCCGCAGGTGAGCTCGGCGAGGGCGCGGCGCATCCCGGCCGGGGAGTTCCAGGCGAGGACCGCGGCGAGCTGCTCGCTGTCGAGGCGGCCGAGCAGCCGATGCGACCCGGCGCTGCTGCCCGTCCCGGGTCAGCCGGCGAAGGAGGAACTGCAGGACCTGGCTCGGATCATTCGCGAGACGGGTAGCAGTCCCCACGACGCCGTGACCATGGCACGTCTGATCATGGCTGCCGGCAACCGACGCACACCCACCGACATGCCACCCGCCGCATCGTCTGGAGGCCGCGGGTCTGCCCGCGGGCAGGTGGTGGAGCTGCCCGGCTACCTGCAGCCCGACGGCGACGGGTGGCTGCTCAAGGCCCCATGCCAGAGGTGCCACACCTGGCACGCCTTCCACGCCGAGCGGGTGATGGCGGGTGACCGGGTCACCTCGCAGACGGTGTGCCCAGTGGTGACCGACAGCGTGGGTCGGGTCATGCAGCCGGAGGTGACCGTGATGCGGCTGGTGGTGCAGGCGGTGAGGTTCAATCGGAAGTGGGAGCGGGACGGGCGGGTGACCAAGGCGTATTGGGCGCTGGTCCGCGGTTGACGGGCACTGAAGCGCTTTCCCGGGCGCCTGCCCTCCTGACAGTCCCGCCTGCCGATAACAAGCGTGGTATATTGGGTGGGTGACATGGCCCGTCATGCTGCACCCAGAAGCCGACCTTGAACTCGGCAAAATCCCCGCACGTGAACGGGTCGCCGTCCTCCATGCCATGGAGAAGCTCACTGCCATTGGACCCAGCCTCGGCTACCCCCACACCTCCGACGTTCGGGGCGCCACCAACCTCCGCGAACTACGGCCCCGCGCCGGCCGGAGCCCCTGGCGAGCCTTCTACCGCCAGTTCGGAGAAGACTTCGTCATCGGCGCGATCGGTCCCGAAGCGGACGTCAACCCCAAAGGGTTCAAGCAGGCAGTGAAAGTCGCCGAGCAACGATTGGATGAGGTGGAGGACGACCGATGAAGCTCTCCAGCATGAAGACCCTTGACGAGGCAGTCCGCGAACACCGGCAAGATGCGGAGTTCCGCGCCGAGTGGGACCGCACTGCCTTCGCCCGCGCGGTCGCCACCACCGTCACCGCCTATCGAGCCAAGCAGAAGCTCACCCAGCGCGCCTTGTCCAAGCTGACCGGGCTGACCCAGCCTGCGATCGCCCGACTCGAATCAGGCGAGCACGAGCCGTCCCTCGGCACCCTGGCCAAGCTAACCCTGGCAACCGGCCTGACGTTCGAGGTGAAGGTGTCCAGCGGCTGCGTCGACCTGGAGCAGGTCTACGCGCCCGGCAAGTCAAAGCGGGCCGCCAAGCTGCCAGTGCCGGGCCGCGGCAGGCGGGTACGCAAGGACCTGCCAGAACAGTCGTCAACTGGCGCCGAGTACGCCGCCTGCTAATCACGGTGTCATAGCCCATCGCCTGCTGACGGGGGTGGGGTCAACTCATCGAAAGCCCCCGGCTCAGGCTGGGGGCTTCCGTCTGTTGTGCGCGTCAATCACGACGCTGCGGCCTGCTCAGACTTGTACTGACATAGTCGAATCGTGTCCGTCTCGGCGGTAGTCCCACAATCGCCGGGTGATCCAGCCGGGGCAGCCGCAGGTCAGCTCACAAGAGCTCGCTGCCCTGCTCCGTGAGCAGATCCTCGCCGGGGAGCTGCCACCCGGAGCCCGCATCCGGTCCGACCGGTGGCTGCAAGAAACCTACGGCATCAGCCGCAACCTGGTCCGTCACGCCATCGCGATTCCCCTGGGTGTCAGGGCGCGCACCTACCAACCGGCGACGGCACCCGCGCCCGGCTGCGACCACGCCAGCAGCGCACACGCCACCGCGCCAGCCGTCGCCCAGGCACACACCAACGGAGACACCCCCACCCAGTCCCGCACCAACCTCATCGGCTGCGGCAACCACCCCAGCGCCACCGCCACCGGCGGCCAAGCCCACGCCACACCCGCCGACAGGTGGACGGCCCTCCACGCAAGCAACAACCCATCCGCGGCGACACCCGCGCCCACAACGGACGCAACCACCCCCCAGCGCCGCCCTCCGGCTGACCTTCCCCGTCTTCCCGGCATCGGACCCCTGGAGCGGTGCAACCGCCGCACGCCCTCCCCTCTTGGTCAGGCCCTGCGGCGGGGAGACGCACCCAGCGGGGACCGCGTCTCCGATCCCCTCCCCGCAACAACGATCGGAGCACCACCCACCATGTGCAGCATCTATCGCCCTCAAGTCGACTCTCCGGAACTCGGCCGCGATGAAGACGGGAGAGACGTGCGGCGCATCCTCGGGCGGCGGCAACGCACACCGGCCCCGTCGTGCACGCATCGATAGCCGCAGCTCTGGGCGTCATCACCATATTCGTGTGGGGGTACATAGTCCGCGACGCGCGAGCCGAACCGAACGTGCCACTCACCCAAGGCCACGCCACACTCCTTGCCTTCGCGATCGTGCTCGGCATGACCGCCTGCGCCGCCACCCTCACCTGGATGATCGTCTGGGATGGCCGGAAACGCGCCGCCGAGGGTGATCAGATCCGCGAGTACCACGAGGCCCGTCAAATTCGAGCCATCCCCGACGCGATTGGGGTGTTCCTGAGTGACGGCGACAGGGACACCGAGTGATGACCGCTGTGCAGAGCCTGGTCGACCGGTCTGAGCGGAGCAACGTCACGCAGTTCCCGCGCGCTCAGTCTTGAGTTGCTGGCAGGCAGCTCCGTGCTGCCTGCCAGCACGAACGTGCGTGTCTAACACGACCTCAAGCTCTCCAACAACGGCCACGCCGAGGTGCTGACCAAGGAGCTCGGCCGGGTCCTCTCCGGCTCCGGGACCTGGTCGGCCGGCCTCGCCGCGATCGGCGAGTATGTCGGCGACAACGGCGTGAACACCGGGACGCTGCGCCAACGCAACGGCTCCGGCCTCTCCCGGCGCAACCTGATCCCGCCGGCCGAGCTCGTCGCGCTGCTCGCCGCGGCCCGTGCCGAGCCCTGGTTCGACACCTGGTACGCCGCCCTGCCGATCGCCGGTAACGCCGAACGCTTCGTCGGCGGGACACTGCGCACCCGGATGCGCGGGACGGCAGCGGCGAACAACGTTCACGCCAAGACCGGCAGCCTGACCGGGGCGTCGAGCCTCTCCGGCTACGTCACCGACGCCGACGGCCACCTGCTGGCCTTTTCGATCGTGCTCAACAACTACCTGACCTCCTCGGTGAAGGGGCTGGAGGATCAGATCGCGATCGCGCTGGCCTCGTACACCGAGCAGGGGACGACCCCGGCGCGGCTGACGGCGCCGGAGGCACCGCGGGTGCCGGACGGCCTGGAGTGCTCCTGGGTGAAGCCGATCGCCTGCTGAACCGCCGCGGGCCCGTCCCCGGGGGAGGGGGCCGCGGCGACGGTCAGGCGCCGGGCCGGTGCGGGCGCGGCTCAGCGGCCGGGTCGCCGCGCTCGATCAGCGCGTCGATCTCGGCCGCCGGCAGCCCGCGCAGCGTGAGCACCCGCTGCTCATCGATGAAGCCTCCACAGGGGATGGTCGGACCGGCACTTTCGGACGGTACGACGCCACCGTGGCCGCGCAACGGACAGCCTGTCCCGGGCTCAGCCGGCGCTCGCCACGCCCTCGCGGAGTCGGGCGGCCGTCCGGCCGGCGTCGTAGTCCGGCCCGACCCCCTGCACGATGATCGCCGAGCCCTCGATGTGCCGCAGCCGCAGCGGCAGGATCTCCTGGTAGGCCGGGGAGGCGTACCAGCCGCGGGCCCGGTCGACGTCCGGGAACTCGATGATCACCACGGTGCCGGGCCACTCCCCCTCGATCACCTCGGGCGTGACGCCGTGCACCCGGAACCGGCCCTGGTACGGGTCGAGGGTCGCCTGGATCTTCTCCAGGTACTCGACTATGTCGTCGTTGACCTGCGGGGTATGCAGGTGGGCGAGCGCGAACGCGGGCATGGTGCCTCCCCTGGGCAGGTGCGCCGGCTTCCCGGCGCAGGCTCTGGCACCGATTCTGCCGCCGGCGCGTCCCGGGGTCGACTACCCGCGAGGTAGGGACGGGTCAGACCCGCTCGAGCACCACCACCGGGATCTCCCGGTCGGTCTTGGTCTGGTACTCGTCGTACGCCGGCCAGGTCGCGGTCATGGTCCGCCACATCCGCTGCCTCTCCTCCGGCGTGGCGGTCCGCGCCCGGGCGGTGAACTGCTCCGCGCCGACCTGCACCTGGACCTCCGGCTCGTCGAGCAGGTTGAGGTACCAGGCGGGGTGTTCGGGCGCGCCGCCCTGGGAGCCGACCACCAGGTAGGCGTCGCCGTCCCGGCCGTAGATCAGCGCGGTCCGCCGCAGCTTGCCGCTGCGCCGGCCCCGGGTGGTCAGCAGCAGGGTCCAGACGCCCGGACGCCACTCGTGGCCCTCCGCGCCGTCGGTCTCGACGTACCGGCGGATGTGGTCGGCGACCCATCCCTCCGGGCTGTCCAGCACCTGCTCGCTCGCCGTCATGGGTCCCTCCCGCGTCGTCGGCCGGCCGTCGCGCCCACGCTACTCCCGGCCGGCGGCCGGCACCGGGCGAACAGCGGGTCAGCGCAGCGCGACCGCCTGGACGCTCACGTTGCCGCAGTCCCCGAAGGACTTCTCCACCGTCCAGTTCACCAGCAGCTTCCCGCCGCGGGCCGCCCGGAAGCGGATGGTGAACTCGGCGGTGTGCTGGGTGTGCGGGTCCTCCAGCCGCAGGGTGCTGGTCGGCCCGCCGGTGGAGAGCCGCACGTCGAGCCGGCCCCGGGCCATCCAGAGGCCGGCGTAGAGCCGCACCGTGCGCGGCTCCCCGTCGGCGGTCACGGCGAGCGCGAAGCCGCTGCCCTGGCCGCGGGTGTAGACCCCGGACGTGGTGCCGCTGGCGGACGCGACGGGTGCCCCATCCCGCCAGGCGTACGCCTCGGGGTTGTTGCTGTAGCTCTCCCGCCGGCCACGCCCGCCCTCGTCGCGGACCGCCCCGGAGCCGTTCCGCTTGCGGACGGGCGTCTCGGCGCGGAGGAGTCCCCAGTGGATCCAGTCGAGCGGGCCGGCCGCGGTGAGGTTGACGTGCGCCGGCACGTCGGCCTGGGTGACGGTGAGGACCGGCTCGGCGGCCGGCCGGGACGGCGACGGTGACGGGGACGGCGACGGGGGCCGCTGCCGGGGCCGCAGCCCGGGCGAGGCGGCGTCGGCGTCGACCCCGGGCCACTGGGGGGACGGTACCGCCGGCCGGCCGGCCCCGGGCGCCGGTCCCGGCCGGACGACGCTCCGCTCCTCCCGGGGTCCCGCGTGCTGCTCGGTGCCGAGGTACGCGACGAGGGCGGCCAGGCAGGCGAACGCGGCGAGCGCGTCCACCATCCGACGGCGGCGGCGTCGCCGGGCACGCGCGACCCGCCGGAACGCGGACCCGGACTCCCCGACCCCAGGCGGGGCCGACGTGTCGTCGCCGACCCGAGTGCGGTCTTCCTCCGCCACCGAACCTCCGCTCCCCAACCACGCTCCGGCCGGTGGTACGGGCGGGGCATGACCCGCTTCACGTTTTCATCGGTCGGGCGAATGCGCCATATGGGGACGGCTGTGCGTTTCCAGTTTGTTACCTGCCGGTAGCGAACGTCGTCAGCGGATCTCGAAGCCCAGCGCCTGCGCCAGCACGATCGCCTGCGCGGCGTCGACGATCGCGCCGGCCCGCTCCACGGTGGTCGGGTCCAACGCGGTCAGGTCGCTGCCGCGCAGGTCCGCGCCGGAGAGCCGGGAGGCATGCAGCTGGGCGCCGGACAGGTCGACGCCGGTGACCGTCGCGCCGGTCAGGTTCGCGCCGGTCAGGTCGACCTCACGCATCCGTACGTCGGTGATGGTCACCCCGCGCAGGTCCGCCCCGGGCAGCGCGGCGAAGGACCAGTCGCCGCCGCTGATCCGCAGCGGGCGCAGGTCGCACTGGTCGAAGACGCTGCCGACCAGCTTGCACCCGGTGAACTCGGCCTCGAAGAGGTTGCACCGCTTGAACGTGCAGCGGGTGAAGGCCGAGTCGGTGTGCCGGGAGGCGTTGAACGCCACGTTGCCGAAGACGCACTCGGTGAAGACCGCCCCCTGGCTGACCGCCTCGGTGAGGTCGACGTGGAAGAACGAGCAGCGGACGAAGTGCCGGTCGACCAGCTCTTCGGCGTACCAGTCCTCGTCGCGGTACGTGACGTCCTCGGTGGGCTCAGCCATCGGGCCAGATTAGTGGCGCGGGCCGACACTTCCCGACCGGCGTACCGGCGAGTAGGTTCGGCGACGTGAGCGTGGCAGTGAGCACCGACCCGGACCGTATCGGCTTCAACCCCGCCCGGCTGGCGCGGATCGACGAGCACTTCGGCAGGTACGTCGACGACGGCCGGCTCGCCGGCTGGCAGGTCGTCGTCACCCGCCGGGGCGAGATCGCCCACTCGTCGACCTACGGCCTGCGGGACCGGGAGGCCGGCGCCCCGGTCGAGTCGGACACCCTCTGGCGCATCTACTCGATGACCAAGCCGATCACCTCGGTCGCGGCGATGATGCTCTGGGAGGAGGGCCGGTTCGAGCTGAACGACCCGATCAGCCGCTGGCTGCCCGAGTTCGCCGACGTCCGGGTGTACGACAAGGGCTCGGTGCTCAAGCCGTTCACGGTGCCGGCGGTCGAGCCGGTCCGGGTCTGGCACCTGCTCACCCACACCGCTGGCCTGACGTACGGCTTCGCCCAGACCTCGGTGGTCGACGGCCTCTACCGGGCGGCGGGCTTCGACCTGGGCGTGCCGGCCGGCGCGGACCTGGCGGCCGCCTCGCAGGGCCTGGCCCTGCTGCCGCTGCTCTTCCAGCCGGGCCCGAGCTGGAACTACGGCGTCTCCACCGACGTGCTGGGCCGGCTGGTCGAGGTGGTCTCCGGGCAGCGGCTGGACCAGTTCTTCACCGAGCGGATCCTCCGGCCGCTCGGGATGACCGACACCCGCTGGTGGGTCGACGAGCCGGAGGCGAAGCGGCTGGCGGCGCTCTACACCCCCCACCCGGCGACCGGGCAGGCGGTCCGCGCGGACGGCGTCGGCCGGGCGGCGCTGGCCGAGCCGAGCTGGTTCTCCGGGGGCGGCGGGCTGGTCTCCACCGCCGCCGACTACCACCGCTTCACCCAGTTCCTGCTGCGCGGCGGCGAGCTGGACGGGGTACGCCTGCTGGCGCCGCGGACGCTGCGCTTCATGACCCGCAACCACCTGCCCGGCGATCGCGACCTGGCCTCGTTCTCGCCCGAGGGGTTCGCCGAGACGGTGCTCGACGGGATCGGCTTCGGCCTCGGCTTCGCCGTGGTGCTGGACCCGGTACCGGCCCGGGTGCCGAGCAGCGTCGGCGAGTTCTACTGGGGCGGCCTGGCCAGCACCGCGTTCTGGGTGGACCCGGTGGAGGAGGTCACCGCGCTGCTCTTCACCCAGCTCATGCCGTCGAGCACGTACCCGCTGCGCTCGCAGCTGCGCCAGCTGGTCTACTCCGCGCTGATCGACTGACCCGGCGGGGGCGCGCCGCCGGGTGGCGACGCGCCCCGCCGGTCAGACCAGCGGCTTGGCGCGGGTAGCGGTCACTGTCGCGGTGCCGCCGGCGCGCAGGCCCGAGATCAGGTACGCCCGGTAGGTGCCGTTCGGCAGCACGGTCCACAGGTCCGGAGTGCCGTCGGCGTTGATGTCGGCGGCCCAGAGGGTGTTGATCGCCACGCCGGTGTTCCAGTTGGCCGCGACCTGGTACTGCGTGTGGTTCAGCGTGCCGGTGCCGTCGCCGTTGTCGACCATGGTGACCCCTGTCCAGAGGTACAGGTCACCGGTGGTGGCGTTGCGCAGGAAGAGCGCGATGCCGGAGGCGGTCTCGGTGCTGGCGAGGCTCCAGTTCTGCCAGTCGGTGCCGCCGGTCGGGGTCGGGTTGGTCAGCAAGGTGGTGCCGTAGTAAGCGCCGGGCGCGCCCCAGCTGGTGTGGTAGCCGAGGCGGTAGCCGTTGGTGGGGTCACCGGAGATGCCGAGCAGGTCCGGGATGCCGTTGTCGACGCCGTCAGCGACGTATCCGTTGACCAGCGTCAGCGGCGAGTTGCCGTTGGCGTCGAGGAGGTAGTCCAGGCCGATGTTCACCTGGTTGCCGCTGACCGGGTCGAGCATCGTGCCGTCGCCGGCGCCCTTGATGACGGCGCCGTTGCCGGCGTAGACCCCGCCCGGGTAGTAGACGACGAAGTCCTCCTCGGTTCCGCCGAAGAAGCGGCCGGTGATGACCTGTCCGCCGTCGAACTCGGCCGCCGAATAGGTGCCGCCGAAGCCGTTGCCGCGGAGGCCGATGTTGGTGGCCGGGGTCTGCACCTGACCGGTGCCGACGCCGGTCTTGCGGGACTTGAGGCCCGGCGCGGACCAGACGCCGGAGCTCAGGCCGGCGGTGCCACCGGCGGTGACGAGGTCCGGCACGCCGTCGGCGTTCAGGTCCTTGTCGACCGGGGCGCCGACCACGGTCGGGGTGGGCTTCGGGGCGGCCTGGGCGGGGAGGGCCGGCGCGAGGGCGGTCAGCGCGAGCGCGGCGGGCGCGGTCCAGGCGAGCAGACGGCGTGGGGTGGGACGACGACTCATGGGTTCCCCCGTAGTGGAGAGGATCTTGCCGCCCGTACGTTAATTCATGGATGCGACTTCCACGTCCCCATGGACCCCGGATCGCCGTTACGGCACCGGCCGGGCGGCCCGCTCCATAGCCTGGGAGGCGAGGCAGGTCGGGGCGGGAGGCGGTCAGGCCATGAGCAACATCGTCGTGTTCGGCGCCGGTGGCACCGCGGGGTCGCGGATCACCGCCGAGGCGGTCGGACGGGGGCACCGGGTCACCGCGGCGGTGCGCCGCCCGGAGGCGACGAGCTACCTGCCGGCCGGGGTGCGTACGGTCACCGGCGACGCGACGTCCGCGCGGAGCGTACGGGAGCTGGCCGAGGACGCCGACGTGTTCGTGGTGGCGGTCGGCGGCGGCGAGCGGGAGCTGTGGCGGGACGCCGCGGAGACGGTGGTCGACACCCTGCGCGGGCTGACCGACCCGCCCCGGGTGATCCACGTCGGCGGCGGCGCGACGCTGCTGACACCGAAGGACACCCCGTTCCTCGACGAGCCGGACTTCCCCGAGGAGTACCGGGACGCGGCGCTGGGCCAGGCCGACGCGCTGGCCGTCTACCGTTCCGCGGCCGACGGGGTGACCTGGACGTACGTCTCCCCGCCGCCGTTGGAGTTCCACCCCGGCGAGCGCACCGGCCACTACCGCACCGGCACCGATCACCCGGTGACGGACGCGCAGGGCCGCTCGGTGCTGACCTACGAGGACCTGGCGGTGGCGATCGTGGACGAGATCGAGGAGCCGCGGTTCCCGAACGCCCGGTTCACCGCGGCGTACTAGATCCCTTACCTGATCGAGGGTGATGCATTCGCCACGGATTGCGGCTCATGCGCCACATGTACCGCAGACGAGGGCTTGGCAGCACGCCCGGATGAATGGATCATCGCGGCGCTATGCGGAGTGGTCGGTGAGCCGATAACCGTCTGGGCCGAACGGCCCCGGCCAACTCCGGTCTCGCAGCTGCGAGACCCCGGCGCTGGCTCGGGCATTTCCGGTGCCCCCTTCCGCAGATACCCAGCGGGGGTACGGTCATGGTCGGAAGGAGCCGTTGCTCGGCGCCGCTGGGTGAGAGGCGAAGGCGACGATGGGCTGGTTATGGCATGCGTTGATGATCGCCGCATCGATGACCTGGGAGATCCTGTGGGCGCTGATCCTCGGGTTCACGCTGTCGGCGGTGGTGCAGGCGGTGGTCCGGCGGGAGACCGTGGTCCGGGCGCTGGGCAGCGACTCGCCGGGCGCCCTCGCTGCGGCGACCGGCCTGGGCATGGCCTCGTCGTCGTGCTCCTACGCCGCCGTGGCCCTCGCCAGGTCGCTGTTCCGCAAGGGCGCGAGCTTCACCGCGGCGATGGCCTTCGAGATCGCCTCCACCAACCTCGTCATCGAACTGGGCATCATCCTGGCCCTGCTGATGGGCTGGCAATTCACCCTGGCGGAGTTCATCGGCGGCCCGATCATGATCGTGGCGCTGGCTGTGCTGTTCCGGATCTTCCTGCGTAGACGGCTGGTCGCCGACGCCCTCGATCAGGCCAACAAGGGAGTGGCCGGCTCGATGGAGGGCCACGCCGCGATGGATATGTCCGTCGCCGGGCCCGGCTCGTTCTGGCGGCGGCTGACCTCCGCGCGCGGGTTCACCGCGGTGTCGCACATCTTCGTCATGGAGTGGGCGGCCATCTGGCGTGACATCGCCGCCGGACTGCTTATCGCCGGCGCCCTCGCGACGTGGGTGCCGATGGACTTCTGGAGGAGCTTCTTTCTCACCGACCATCCAGTCCTCGCCGGGATCTGGGGGCCGATCATCGGGCCGATCGTCGCGGTGGTCAGCTTCGTCTGCTCGATCGGCAACGTGCCGCTCGCGGCCGTGCTGTGGAACGGCGGGATCAGCTTCGGCGGCGTGGTGGCATTCATCTTCGCCGACCTGATCACCCTGCCGATCCTCAACATCTACCGGAAGTACTACGGCTGGAAGATGGCCGCGTTCATCGCCGCTACGTTTTACGCCACCATGGTCTTCGCCGGCTACGCCATCGAACTGATCTTCAACCTGTTTCATCTGGTCCCGAAGCAGCGCAACGCCTCGGTCATCGAGGCGCACATCTCCTGGAACTACACCACCTGGCTCAACATTGCCTTCCTGGTCGTAGCCGCGGTGCTGCTGGCCCGGTTCTTCACTTCCGGTGGGTTGCCGATGCTGAAGATGATGGGCGGCAGCCCCGACGACCGTTCGTGAGCTCTGCGCGGTCCGAGCGGTCAAGGGGCCAGCGTCATGTCCGGGTGTGCGAGGGGACCTCGGGCCTCGCACTAGTCGGCGAGCCGGGCGGGGAAGCCGCCGGTGGCGATCGGTCCCCAGCTGTCGATGGTGACCCGGATCAGCGACTTGCCCTGCTTCGCCATCGCCGCCCGGTACTCGTCCCAGTCCGGGTGCTCGCCGGAGATGCTGCGGAAGTACTCCACCAGCGGCTCCAGCGCCTCGGGCAGGTCGAGCACCTCGGCGGTGCCGTCGACCTGCACCCAGGGCCCGTTCCAGTCGTCGGAGAGCACGCAGGCGGAGACCCGGGGGTCGCGCCGGATGTTGGTCACCTTCGCCCGCTCCGGGTAGGTGGAGATCACCAGCCGGCCCGCGCCGTCCACCCCGCAGGAGACCGGGGAGGACTGCGGCCGGCCGTCGGCGCGGGTGGTCATCAGCACGACCTTGTGCCGGGGGCGGAGGAAGTCGATGAGGGCGTCCCGGTCGACCCGGGTGTTGCTCGCGATGCTGCGTGCCATCCCCCGGTTCTACCAGGCCGCCGGCGGGCCGGCGGGGTGCGCCCCGACCGGTCGGGGCGGCGTCAGCGGTAGCGGCCGGCGACGCGGCCGGGGGTCGACTGCGCCGGCACCCGGGGGCGGGCCGTCGGCCGCCAGGCCCGGCCGTTGGCGTAGATCACCCGGAACCCGAGGTACGACGCGAGCGGCGCCCAGTGCGCCGAGCCCATCCGGAGCTCGGCGGCGTTGTGCCGCTGACCGTTGGCGAGCACGTCGAGCAGCACGGTTTCGAAGGCGGCCGACTCGACCCAGTCGACCTCGCGGGTGAACCCGCAGACCAGCGCCGCTCCGGTCACGTCGAGGAAGTCCCGCAGCGCGGCGTCGGAGGCGCGCAGCACGGAGCAGCTGCCGAAGTAGAGCCGCCGCCCCTCGCACCGGCCAGCCATCCGTTCGGCGACGTCGGCCAGCTCCACGGAGTCCCAGTCGGTGAGGCAGAGCCGGCTCGGTTCGCCGTGCATCGCGAAGAAGCCGACCCGGTAGTCGGCGTACTGCTTGAGCAGCCAGCGGTCGAGGAAGTAGTAGAGCTCGTCGCGGGTGGCCGCGTCCTTGTGGATGAACCGGATCCGACCGAGCCGTTCGAGCAGTTCGAGGGTGGGAAGGACGGAGCCGCGCTCGTTGAGGTCCCGGTGCCACTGGCCCTCGATGCAGAAGACGCCACCGCGCGCCACGCCCACCTCCCCCGTTCGCGGAGCCCGGCGCAGACGTTACCGGCCCCGGGTCACGAGCGGGCATCACCCTGGGTGCCCCGAACCACCGTTTCCGTCATCTCTGCGACTCCCCGGGCGATGCTCAGGAACAAACAAATATGAGGACGATTCTGACTATCAGCCGCCAATCGCCCGGAAGGCTGCCAAGGTGGAAGGGACAGGACGTCCCGGTCGATGCCCTGGTCACCATCCCATCGGATCTTCTATCGGGAGGACTCCTGTGCGCGCAAACACCCTGAAGCGGGCGGTCGTCGCGTTCGCCCTGGCGTTGCCCGGGGCCGCGATCGCCACGGTGGTCGCCGCGCCGGCGGCCCACGCGGACGGCTGCTACACGTGGCAACGGCCCCTGTCCCAGGGGCGTTCCGGCGAGGACGTCCGGCAGCTGCAGATCCGGGTGGCCGGCTGGGCCGCCTACCGGGACATCGTCCCCGTCGACGGCAGCTACGGACCGGAGACCACCGCCGCAGTCAAGCGCTTCCAGTCCGCGTACGGGCTGCGCGTCGACGGCATCGCCGGCCCGCGGACCTTCGCCAAGATCTACAGCCTGCAGGACGACGACTGCACGCCGAAGCACTTCAGCTACAGCGAGCTGGACAACGGCTGCGGCAAGGGCGGGTGGAGCGGGGGCCCGCTCTCACCGAGCGCGACGAGGGAGAAGGCGCTACGCACCATGTGGAAGCTGGAGGCGCTGCGGCGCAGCCTCGGCGACAAGCCGCTCCACGTGAACAGCGGCTTCCGCAGCATCGCCTGCAACAGGCAGGTCGGCGGGGCGTCGGACAGCCAACACCTGTACGGCAACGCCGCCGACCTGACCTCGGGCAGCTCCTCGCTGTGCCAGGTGGCCCGCACGGCCCGCAGCCGTGGCTTCAGCGGCATCTTCGGTCCCGGCTACCCGGGCCACGCGAACCACGTCCACGTGGACTCCCGTCGAGAGAACAACAGCGACCGTTCGTCGAACACGACGACCTGGTCCGCGCCGAACTGCGGCGTCGGCAACTGAGCCAGCCG
>NZ_JAPFQV010000055.1:0-44216 GCF_033804685.1 Micromonospora sp. RTP1Z1 | reverse complement strand
GCCGGGGTGCTCGCCGTGGTCGGCGGCGGGTCGGCCGGGGTGCTCGCCGTGGTCGGCGGCGGGTTGACGGGGGCCGTCGTCGACGGGATGCCCGACGGTCTCGGGTCGGTCGACGCGCTGGGCGCCGCGCTGGGCGTCGCCGAGACCGACGCGGACGGCCGGTTGCCCGGTCCGACCGGCCGGTAGGTCCGTCCGTTCTGGTCCGTCGGGACGGCCTCGGTGGCGGCCGGGTCCTCGCTCATTCCGCCGCTGGGCGTGGGCGCGGTGTTCTCGATGGTGGTGGCGGGGTTGTTGCCGACCGACTTGGCCGCGCCGAGCGCCGCCCCGAGGGCGGCGAGCGCCACCAGCACCGCGGCGAGCGCGCCGACCAGCGTGCCGCGCCGCCCCCGGCGGCCCGCCGGGACCACCGTGGCGAGCGGTGCCGCGGCAGTGTGGTCGTCCCGGGTGGTCGTCGGGCCGCCGGCCGGCCTGCGCAGCGCGACCGGCACCATGGCGGTGGGCGACTCGGAGAGCGCGGCCCGGGCGGCCGTTGCCATCGCGACGCCGGTCGGGAAGCGGTCGGCCGGGTCTTTCGCGAGCGCCCGGGAGACCATTTCGCGGACCGGCTGCGGGATGTCCTGCGACAGCTCCGGCGGCTCGTCGTCGAGATGCCGCACGGCGACCTGGAGCGGGTTGTCCCCGGTGAACGGCGGGCCGCCGGTGAGGCAGCAGTACGCGACCGCGCCGAGCGCGTAGATGTCGGTGGCCCCGGAGACCGGATGGCCGGCGGCCTGCTCGGGAGCCATGTAGAGGGCGGTGCCGGGCACCGCGTTCGCGCTGGTGATGCTGGTCACGTTGGTCGACCGGGCCACCCCGAAGTCGACCAGCACCACGGTGCCGTCCTGCTGCACCAGGAGATTGCTCGGCTTCACGTCCCGGTGCACGATGCCGCGGGCGTGCGCCGCGTCCAGGGACTGGGCCACCTGCGCCACGATCGACATCGTCTCGGCGACCTCGAGCTGGCCGGCGGCCTCGATCCGCCGGGACAGCGGTTCGCCCTCGACGAACTCCATGACCAGGAAGTCGGCGTGGCTGCCGTCGGGCAGGTCGTCCGTGCCGGAGTCGAAGACCTGCACGATGCCGGGGCTGCGCAGCGAGGCCATGATCCGGGCCTCGGCGCGGAACCGGGCGATGAAGTCGGGGTCGGACACCAGCGCCGGGAGCAGGACCTTCACCGCGACCTGACGGCCCAGCACCTGGTCCTTGGCACGCCACACGTCGCCCATGCCGCCGGTGGCGACACGTTCGACCAGGCGGTACCGACCGCTGAGTACGACTTCCGATGACAACACCCCAATACCGTACCCAGAGTGGCGGCGGAGTATTTCCCGCGATCTCTCCCGTCGGAGACGGCGGCCGGTCCGAGGTCGATCCGCCGAACGGTCAGCGGTAGCAGCACCATTCGGCTGACCGTGGTGACGTCGGTGCGATTGCCAGGAAAAGGTACGAAAAAGGTCGTATGTCCGTCTTCAGGGCACCGCGTTCACAGGATTGTCCGCCGATCAGGGTGCCGGAGCGTCCGACAGTCGCCTGCCGTTACACCGACTCGCCGTGGTTGGCCGTAGACAAATCTCACTCTCTCCCCGCTGAACGTCGGCTTTCAGCGCCGCGGTGGAGTTCAAGAAGTTCTTCATCACGATCGACAAAGCGGTGCCCGCGTCCAGGCCCTCGAAGCCGACATCCGCGCATGGGTCGCGGACTGGAACCCCAACCCACGATCATTCACCTGGACAAAGACCGCCGAAGAGATCCTCGAATCACTCGCACGATCTCGTAGGCGAACTTCTAGCGCAGGACACTGGCGTTGGCCCGGCTCCCGGCCGCCCCGTGACGCCGGTACGGTATGTCCGCCGAGGGCCGTACTTTGGCGGCGTGTGTCGATACGTGCCGTCCGCCGCTCCGGCGTCGGGCGCGATCGGGTCAGCGGGGGGGCTGATGGGGCGGGTGGTGGTCCGGTTGCCGGACGGGGCGGGCGTCGCGTACGCCAACCCCGGCACGGGCCGGCCCGGAGAGTCCGGACGGCGGAAGCGGCGGGTCCATGACCGGTGAACTGAGCGAGGCGGTCGCCGCCGCGCAGGCGGGGGACGAGGAAGCCTTCCGCTTCCTCTACCGCAGCCTGCAGCCCGGCCTGCTGCGCTATCTCACCGCGCTGGTCGGCGCGGACGCCGAAGACGTCGCCTCGGAGACCTGGCTGCAGATCTCCCGTGACCTGCCCCGCTTCACCGGCGGCGAGTTCCGCGCCTGGACGGTGACCATCGCCCGTAACCGCGCCATGGACCATCTGCGCCGGCAGCGCCGCAGACCGGCGCTGCCGGTGCCCGTGCAGGCGCTCAGCGAGCTGGCCGGGGACGCGGACACCGCCGAGCGGGCCGGGGAGACCATCGGCACCGAGGCGGCGGTCGCGCTGATCGCCACCCTGCCGCCCCGGGAGGCCGAGGCGGTGCTGCTCCGGGCGGTGATCGGGCTCGACGCGGAGACCGCCGGGCGGGTCCTCGGCCGGCGCCCGGGAGCGGTCCGCACCGCCGCCCATCGGGGGCTGCGCCGACTCGCCGCGCTGCTGGACCGCGCCGAGCTGGACCAGCCGTCGGACCGGGCCGGGAGCCCGACCCCGCCCCGCCCCCGGACCCGCCGGGGACGGCAGGCGCCCGGTGCGCCGCACGCCGAGCCGGCGGACGGATGACGTGAGGGGATTCCGAATGAGCTCTCGCCGGTCCGACGGACCCGCCGACCCGGCGGAGTCCGAGCGTCTCCTCGACGCGGCCCGGGACGGCCGCGCCCCGGCGGCCGACGCCGACCCGCTGCGGCACCTGCTCGTCGCCGCGGCCGCCCCGGCCAACCCGGGCGAGCTGTCCGGGGAGGACCAGGCCCTGGCCGCGTTCCGGGCAGCCCGCGCGGCGCCCGCGCCCGCGCCGGCGCGGGCGCCCCGGGGACGGCGGTTCCGGGCCGGCGCGGTGGCCTGGCTCGCCGGGCGCGCCGCCACCGCCACCGCAGGCGTCGCCGTCGCCGCGGTCAGCCTCGACCGCCCCGAGGAGCCGACGCCGTCACCTGCGCCCACCACGCCGGGCAGCGCCGGCTCCGGCGTCGACAGCTCGCGGTCGCCGACCCGGGGGGCCGACCCGACGGGGAGCGACCCGGGCTCTCCCGCCGCCACGGCCCCGTCCGCGGCACCGGGCACCACCGGCGCCGGGCCGGGCCGGCCGGCGGGTACGACGAAGCTGACCGGGCTCTGCCGGGCGTACCTCGCCAAGTCGCCCCAGCAGCGGGCCAAGGCGCTGGAGACGCCCGGCTTCGCCGACCTGGTGACCGCCGCCGGCGGCGCCGACCGGGTCGAGGCGTACTGCCTGCGGCTGGTGCCGGAGGCGGGCGAGAAGTCGTCGCCCGGCCCGGGTGCCGGCACGTCGACCCGACCCACGCCCGCCGCGCCGACCGGGAAGCCGAGCACCGGCACCGTCGACTGAGTCGCCGATCCGGACAAAAATTCGTCTCCTGGGGCGCGCGGATTTCGTCTGCTAGACAGAAGATGGTGGGACTGCGGGCGCACCGGCCGGTCACGGTCGGTGACATCGCGGTCGACGCAGCGGTCGGGACCCGCACGGAGAAGGGAGCCGTTCCTTGGTGATTTCGCCAGAGCTGGACCGGACCATCGTCCTGCGGGACACGGCCAGGGCGGCCAGACACATCGCCAGGATCTGCTTCAAGACCGGCCCACCGAGACTCACCGGCGTCGAACTGGAATGGACCGTGCACGACGCCGCGGACCCGGCCCGCCCCGTCGATCGTGAACGACTGCGCCGGGCGCTGGGGCCGCACAGCCCGGTCACCATCGACGGGGCGAGCCCCGCCGAGCCGCTCCCCGGCGGCGGCGCCGTGACCGTGGAGCCCGGCGGGCAGGTGGAGATCTCCACCCCGCCGCGGTCGTCCGTTGGCGCGCTGATCGGGGCCACTGAGGCCGACATCGCCGAGCTGACCGCCGTGCTGGACGCCGCCGGCCTGGTCCTGGGCCACACCGGCATCGACCCCTGGCGAGCCCCTCACCCCGTCGTGGAAACCCCGCGCTACCAGGCCATGCGCTGCGTCTTCGACCGGCGCGGACCGGCCGGTCGGACCATGATGTACAGCACTGCCGGGCTGCAGGTGTGCCTCGACGCGGGCGAGCCGGAGCGGCTGGCCGAGCGGTGGGCGGCGGTGCACGCGGTGGGGCCGCCGTTGCTGGCCGCGTTCGCGACCGCGGACCGGCACGCCGGCCAGCGTACCGGCTGGGCCTCAGCCCGGATGGCCGCCTGGCTGGCCATCGACCCGGACCGGACCCGACCGGTCTGGTCCCCGGCCCGGCCCGATCGGGACCCGGTCGAGGCCTGGACGGAGTACGTCCTCGCCGCGCCGCTGCTCTGCCTGCGTGACGACGGCCCGGACTGGACCCCGCCGCCCGGAGTCAGCTTCGCCGACTGGCTCGCCGGGGCGCTGCCCGGGCCACCCACCACCGACGACCTGGAATACCACGTCAGCACGCTCTTCCCGCCGGTGCGCCCCCGCGGCTACCTGGAGGTCCGCTACCTGGACGCCCAACCCGGTCGGGAGTGGACGGTGCCGCTGGCGGTGCTGGCCGCCCTGTTCGCCGATCCGGGCACCACCCGGACCGCTCTGACCGTCGCCGCCCCGGTGGCCGACCGCTGGCACACGGCTGCCCGGTACGGCCTCGCCGACCGGCCGCTCGCCGAGGCGGTGGTGGCCCTGTTCGACCTGGCCCTGGCGGCCCTGCCGCGGCTGGAGTTGCCGGCGGGAACGCACGCGGAGACGAGCCGAGGAATCCGGCGGCGTCGCGCCGCCGCGGAGAGGGGGTACCGGTGACCACGACCGAGCGGCCGGGTACGGAGGCGGAACGACTCCGCTGCCGGATCGCGGCGGAGCTGGAGCGGACCCGGGCCCGCACCGCCCTGCTCACCGAGGCGGTGGACGACGACGACCTGATTCGGCAGCACTCGCCGCTGATGTCGCCGCTGGTCTGGGACCTGGCCCACGTCGGCAACCAGGAGGAGCTCTGGCTGGTCCGCGACGTCGGCGGCCGACCGGCCCTCCGCCAGGACATCGACGACCTGTACGACGCCTTCAAACAGCCCCGCAAGGACCGACCGTCGCTGCCGCTGCTGCCGCCGGCCGAGGCGCGGGCGTACGTGAACACCGTCCGGGACAAGGTCCACGACCTGCTGGACGGCATCCGCTTCACCGACCGGGGGCTGGTGGTCGACGGGTTCGCGTTCGGGATGATCGTGCAGCACGAGCAGCAGCACGACGAGACCATGCTCGCCACCCACCAGCTGCGCTCCGGCCCGCCGGTGCTGGACGCGCCGCCGCCGCCGGAGCCGCGGGCCCGGGTGGCCGGCGAGGTGCTGGTGCCGGCCGGCCCGTTCACCATGGGCACCTCCAGCGACCCGTGGGCGCTGGACAACGAGCGCCCGGCACACACCGTCGAGCTGCCCGCGTACGTCATCGACGCCGCGCCGGTCACCAACGGCCGGTACCGCGAGTTCATCGCCGACGGCGGGTACGACGAGCCGCGCTGGTGGAGCGAGGCGGGCTGGCGGCACCGCACCGAGGCGGAGCTGACCGCGCCGATGCACTGGCGGCGGGACGGCGACGGCTGGGCGTACCGGCGGTTCGGCCGGTGGTCGCCGGTCCGCGACGACGAGCCGGTGGTGCACGTCTGCTTCTTCGAGGCGCAGGCGTTCGCGGCGTGGGCCGGCCGACGGCTGCCCACCGAGGCGGAGTGGGAGAAGGCGGCCCGCTGGGACCCCGCCACCGGCCGGTCCCGCCGCTATCCGTGGGGCGACGAGGGCCCGACCGCCGAGCACGCCAACCTGGGGCAGCGGCACCTGTGGCCGGCGCCGGTGGGCGCGTACCCGGCGGGAGCGTCGCCGCTCGGCGTGCACCAGCTGATCGGCGACGTCTGGGAGTGGACCTCGACGACCTTCCGGGGCCATCCGGGGTTCGCCGCGTTCCCGTATCGCGAATACTCGGAGGTCTTCTTCGGCGACGACCACCGGGTGCTGCGGGGCGGTTCGTTCGGCACCGACAAGGCGGCCTGCCGGGGCACCTTCCGCAACTGGGACTACCCGATCCGGCGGCAGATCTTCAGCGGGTTCCGCTGCGCCCGCGACGCCCGACCAGAGGAGGCCTGCGGGTGAGCGGCGGTTCCGCCTGATGTGTCGCCACCTCGCGTACCTCGGACCGCCGGTCAGCCTGCGGACCCTGCTGTACGACCCGCCGCACTCGCTGCTGCGGCAGTCCTGGGCGCCGCGGGACATGCGCGGCGGCGGCACGATCAACGCCGACGGCTTCGGCGTCGGCTGGTACCCGGGCGAGGGTGACCCGATCCGCTACCGGCGCGCCCAGCCGCTCTGGGGCGACACCACCCTGCCGGAGCTGGCCGCCGTCACGGTCACCGGCGCGGTGCTCGCCGCCGTCCGCTCGGCCACCGTCGGGATGCCGGTGCAGGAGAGCGCCGCCGCGCCCTTCGCCGAGGGGCGCTGGCTGTTCAGCCACAACGGGGTGGTCCGGGGCTGGCCGGACGCGGTGGTCCCGCTCGCCGCCGACCTGCCGGTACGCGACCTGCTCACGCTGGACGCGCCGACCGACGCCGCGCTGCTGTGGGCGCTGGTGCGGCATCGGCTGCGGGCCGGCGAGGACCCGGCCGCCGCGGTGGCCGACACCGTGGCGGCGGTCGCGGCGGCCGCCCCCGGTTCCCGGCTGAACCTGTTGCTGACCGACGGCCGGACGGTGGTGGCCAGCGCCGCCGGGCACGCGCTGTCGGTCCGGACCGCCGGGGACTCGGTGCTGCTGGCCTCCGAACCCCTCGACGACGACCCCGACTGGCGGCCGGTGCCGGACGGGCAACTGGTGGTGGCCACCCGGGCCGGGGTGCGGACCGGCGCCCTGGCGGGCGGGTGACGCCGGAGGTTTTCACAGGTGGGACAGGGACGTTCGCCAACGGAAGGGACACCTCATGAGCGCGGAGCCACTGGAGATCTACCTGGAGGAGCAGGACGTCGGCCGCAGCATGCGGGAGGACGTACGGTTCGGGCTGACCGCCGAGCCGAAGTGGCTGCCACCGAAGTGGTTCTACGACGCCCGGGGCAGCGAGCTCTTCGAGGAGATCACCCGGCTGCCGGAGTACTACCCGACCCGGGCCGAGCGGGCCGTGCTGGCCGAGCACGCCGACGAGATCGCCGAGCTGACCGGCGCGAAGACGCTGATCGAGCTGGGCTCCGGCTCGTCGGAGAAGACCCGGCTGCTGCTGGACGCCTTCACCCGCCACGGTGGGCTGGGCACCTTCGTGCCGCTGGACGTCTCGGTGAGCGCGCTGCGGCAGTCCACCGATGAGATCGCCGCCGACTACCCGGGGCTGCGGGTACGCGGGATCGTCGGCGACTTCACCCGGCAGCTGGACCGGCTGCCCACCGGCGGCCGGCGGCTGGTGGTCTTCCTGGGCGGGACGATTGGCAACCTGCTGCCGGTCGAGCGGGCGGAGTTCCTGACCGCGATGCGCGCGGCGCTGGAGGCCGGCGACTGGCTGCTGGTCGGCACCGACCTGGTCAAGGACCCGGCGGTGGTGGTGCCGGCGTACGACGACGCCGCCGGGGTGACCGCCGAGTTCAACCGCAACGTGCTCCGGGTGATCAATCGGGAGCTGGGGGCGGACTTCGACCCCGACGCGTTCACCCACGTGGCGGCCTGGGTGCCGGAGCGGGAGTGGATCGAGATGCGGCTGCGCGCCGAGCGGCCGATGCGGGTGCGGGTGCTCGACCTGGACGTGGAGTTCGCCGCCGGCGAGGAGGTGCGGACCGAGATCTCGGCGAAGTTCCGGCCCGAGGGGATCGCGGCCGAGCTGCGCGCCGCCGGGTTCGCCCCGGAGGCCTTCTGGACCGACCCGGACGGGCTGTTCGGCGTCACGCTGGCCCGGGCCGACTGAGCGGGTACGACGCGGGGAGCAGACCGCCGCGGGTGACCCTGTTCACCCGCGGCGGCCGGCGCCGGAGCGGTCGGCTAGGCTGGCCGACGCGAAGGGGAGTAGCCCCCAATGTCGTGGTCGACATACTGGTGCGTTCCGCATCCGGCCACGCGGCCCCGGTTCCCGGGGCGGGCGAGACCTTCGACTCAGGCTGTCGCAGCCGGGTCGAGGGCACCCCTGTACCTCCTCCCGGCTTGATCGGGAAGGTTCTCATGGACGGTTTCCTCCTTGCGCTGGTGATCAGCTTCGGCGTCATCTTCGTCGCCGAGCTGGGCGACAAGTCCCAGCTCATGGCCTTGACGTTCGCCACGCGGTTCAAGCCGATCCCGGTGCTGATCGGGATCACCGTCGCCACCGCGGTGGTGCACCTGGCCTCGGTGGGCATCGGGTACGGCCTGGGCGCCGCCCTGCCGACCGGGTGGATCTCACTGATCGCCGGCGTGGCGTTTCTCGCCTTCGGCGCGTGGACCCTGCGCGGGGACAAGCTCACCGAGGTGGAGAAGCGCAAGGCCGAGAAGAGCAGCAAGTCGGCCGTCGTCGCGGTCGGCGTCGCGTTCTTCCTCGCCGAGCTGGGCGACAAGACCATGCTCGCCACGATCACCCTGGCCACCAAGTACGGCTGGTTCGGCACCTGGCTCGGCTCCACGCTCGGCATGGTGGCCGCCGACGCGCTGGCCATCCTGCTCGGCCGGCTGCTCGGCCGGCACCTGCCGGAGAAGGCCATCCGGTACGGCGCCGCGGTGCTCTTCGCCATCTGCGGTCTCTGGCTGATCTTCGAGGCGGTCGCCGAGCTCTCCTGAGCCTGCGGGCTGACCGGCCGAGCGGCCCACCGGCCGGTCCCGCCTGCCGACTACTGCTGCCCGCGGCGGGTAACGGCCCGGGGTGCGGTGGTCGGAGGTCCTGCGCCACGGCGACGAGGTCGTGGTCGCCGTGGTGGAGGTCGCCGGCGCGTTGATCATCTTCGTCGGGGCGCTGTGGGCGGCGTTGCGGTTCGTGGTCGTGGGACTCCGGCACCGCGACGCCGCCCTGTTCACCCCGATCCGGATCTCCCTGGGCCGGTTCCTCACCCTCGGGCTGGAGTTCCAGCTCGCCGGGGACATCCTGCGTACCGCGGTGTCGCCGACCTTCACCCAGATCGGGCAGCTCGCGGCGATCGCCACGATCCGGACCGCGCTGAACTTCTTCCTCCGCCGGGAGATCGCCCAGGAACAGCGGCAGGTGGGCCAGGCGGGCCGCGGGTCCCCGCCGTGACCGGACCGCTGCCGGACCTGACCACCGGGCTGGCCTTCCTCGCCGGGTTCGCCGCGCTGGTCACCACCGGTTCCTGGCGGGCCGCGCTGCGGGCCCTGCTGGACCTGCTGGTCGCCGCCGGGCTGCTGCACCTCTCCCTGGCGCGGGGCTGGTCCGCGCTGACGGTGGCGGCGGCCGTGGTGGCGCTGCGGCACCTCCTCTGGGCGGCCCTGGCCGCCGGCGCGCCCGGCCCGGCCCCAACATCGCTGGCGCCCTGCGGCGCAGACGATCGCCGCATAGCGTTGGCGACGAGAGGCGAACACGGAGCAGACCGGAGGGCAGGCCCATGAGCAGGCACGACGAGCCCAACGAGTACGGCTTTGCCGGGGAGACCACCGCCCCGGAGCCGCCGGCCGGCGGGCGGCCCGACGAGCAGGACCGGATCGAGGAGGTCGCGGTGCCGGGCGACGACTTCACCGAGCCGTTCGCCGACGCGCTGGAGGAGACCGAGGAGACCGAAGAGGAGCGGACGCCCGAGCGCCGGCGCTGAGCATCGGCGTCCCGGGCGGCCGGCGCGACCGGACGCGGTGGGATGCCCCGACGGACGGGCCGTCCCACCGCGTGGGCCGTCAGCGCGGGGCGGGCACCGCCCTCAGCGGTGCCTCGGACTCCGTGCAGAGCCCGGCCAACCGCTTGATCAGCTCCTCCGGGTCGGCGTACGGGTCCAGCCCGCGCTCCTCCGGCTCGCAGCGGGCGAGCTGCCGGCACAGCTCTGAGCCGATGGAGCCGCCTGCTCCGGTGACGAGGACCCGGCGACCGGCCAGCCCGCTGCGCCCGGCCGGGCAGGTCGGTGGGCTGCATGTCCCGCACGTCGGTCACCGCCACCGGCCGGTCCAGCAGCTCGCGGACCCGGGGGGAGCACCTTGAACGCGGCGCCGGCCTGGAGGGTCCGCTGTGCCCGTCGCGCATCAGCGCGGCGTCCGAGCCGCTCATCGAGAAGATCAAGGTACGCGCCCGGGTCCGGCGGACGGCCTCGCCGAGGTCAGGCCGAAATTCGAAGCCCGTCCAGGCGGCCCAGAAAACCGGCGCACCAGGCGGCGGTGTCCAGCGTTAACAGAGACGGGGTGGCCGCGCGGTGGGTGCCCGGGGCGGGTGCTGCGGCTGCTTCGGCGGTGGTGGCTTCGCGATCCATGGTCTGCCCTCTGCGTCTGATCCGGGAATGGGGGGATTCGGGGCTTGTGTGTCGGTCTGATCGTCTACATTCGTTGAGTCGTTCACTGAGAAGGATGAGTGTTTTGGATCCTGTCATGTGTACTGGGCGTTTTAGGGGGCTTTCGTGCAGTCTGACCGTATAACTGACCCGACGCGAGGGAGGTTGTGATGGACGTACGCAGCTACCTGCGCCTGATCCGCCGCCACTGGTGGATCGTGCTGGTCACCCTGATGGCGGCGCTGGGCACGGCCGCCCTCGTCACGGTCCGCACCCCGCCCCGGTACGTGGCCTCGGTGACCTTCTTCGTCACCACGCCCAGCCAGGGCGTCACCGACGCCTACCAGGGCGGGCTCTTCCTTCAGCAGCGCGTGAAGTCGTACGCCGACCTGCTCACCAGTGACCGGCTGGCGCAGAGCGTGGTGGCCGAGAACCAGGTCGGTCTCACCGCCGACCAGGTGCAGCGGCGGGTCACCACCTCCACCGAGGCGGGCACGGTGCTGCTGAAGGCCACGGTCACCGACACCGACCAGACCCGCGCGCTGAAGATCACCGAGACCCTCTCGGCCAAGTTCGTGGAGCTGGTCCAGAAGGTCGAGACGCCGCCGGACGCCAAGGCCGCCACGATCAAGCTGGAGGTGGTCAACGGACCCCGGGTCAGCTACAGCCCGGTCTCCCCCCAGCCGGTGCGCAACCTGGTCCTGGGTGGCGTGCTCGGCCTGCTGCTCGGCATGGCACTCGCCGTGCTCCGCGGGCTGGCCGACGTGCGGATGCGGGACGCCGCCGCGCTCCAGCGGGTGACCGGCAGCCCGCTGCTGGGAGAGATCCCGTTCGAGAGCGGCGCCCGGAACGCCCCGCTGATCGTCGGCGAGGCGGCGAACTCGGCGCGCGCGGAGGCGGTCCGCAAGCTCCGCACCAACCTGCGCTTCGTCGACGTGCACGAGCCGGCCCGGGTCATCGCGGTCACCAGCGCCCTCCAGGGCGAGGGCAAGACCACCATGGCCTGCAACACGGCCATCGCGCTGGCCGAGGCGGGCTGGCGGGTGCTGCTCATCGACGCCGACCTGCGCTTGCCCAAGGTCGCCGACTATCTCGGTCTCGACGGCGGCGTCGGCCTCACCGACGTCCTCGTCGGCGACGTCCAGGTCGGCGACGTCGTCCAGCGCTGGGGCGACAAGTCCCTGCTGGTGCTCCCCAGCGGGTCCGCGCCGCCCAACCCGAGCGAGCTGCTCGGCTCCAAGGCGATGGCGGACCTGCTGCTCGCCCTGCGGGAGTCCGCGGACATCGTGCTCATCGACACCGCGCCGCTGCTGGCCGTCACCGACGGGGTGGTGGTGGCGGTGCAGGCCGACGGCGCCCTACTGATCACCCAGCAGGGCCGGACGTCGCGCCGCCAGGTGGCGGCCGCCGCCCGGTCGCTGCACTCGGTCTCGGTCCGGCTGCTCGGCTGCGTGCTGAACATGGCGAAGGTGCCGAAGGCGGACGCCTACCAGTACGAGGCGTACCGGGTGACCGTGCCGCCCGCGCCGTCCGGGCCCGCCGACCGGGCGCCCGCCGCCCGGCGCGGCGAGCGCCTCGGGGCGGGCCGGGTCAGCGATCCGACTCAGGAACTCACCCGGCTGTCCCGATGAGCGCCAGCACGGGTCTGATCGACTGCTCGATCTCCTCGGCGCAGCGCCGGAAGTCCGTCGGCGTACCACCGATCGGGTCACGCAGATCGTCCGCGTCGGGGGCGGCGGGTTGCAGCCGCCCCCGGGCGCGGGCCGCCGCCTCGACCGCCGCCCGCAGCGGTCGGCCGGCCGGGTCCTTCAGCGGTTCCGCCGCGGCGGCCAGCCGGGCGAACTGGCGGAGGGTGAAGGTCCGGTGCAGCACCCCCGGGGCCAGCGCCGTGCAGAGCGAGCGTTGGCGCCGGGTCGCGGTCAGCACCACCGTGGCCCTCGTCAGGTGTTCCGGGCGCAGCTTCCGGGTGCGGAAACCGGTGGGGTCGGCGCCGGTCCCGGCCGCGACGTCGATCGCGTACGGATGCATGGGCGCCCCGTCGACGGCGTCGGTGCCCGCGCTGGCCACCGTGACCGGGTGCGCGGCGAGCAGCCGACGCGCGATGTACTCCGCCATCGGTGACCGGCACATGTTGGCGTGGCAGACGAAGAGCACCCCGTCGACCATCTGCACCCCTCTCGTCGGCGTGGTCGCGGGACGGATCGCCGCGACGGCGGTGCCCCGGCGGTCGCGGCCGGACGCAGAGGGGTTGCCGGCATCGTACGGGGTTCCGGCGGCCCGCCGCCGGGCCGCCGCGCCGGGGGCAGGCGCATGAAGATCGGCATCCTGTCGTACCACTTCCCGCCGGAGCCGGCGTTCATCCCCGGCAGCCTGGCGGAGGAGCTGGCCGCCCGCGGGCACGAGGTCCGCGTCCTGACCGGCTTCCCGGACTACCCCGGCGGGCATGTCTATCCGGGCTGGCGGCAGCGCTGGCGACACCAGACGCGCAGCGAGCGGCTGACGGTCCGCCGGGTGCCCCGGTACGCCGGGGGCGACGGGTCCACGCGGGCGCGGATGGCCAGCTGGCTGTCCTTCGCCGGCAGCGTCGCGCTCACCGGCCGGCGCTACCTCGGCGACGTCGACGCCCTGTACGTCTTCCAGCTTCCGGCGGTCACCTTCGCCGCCGCCGGCCTGCTCCGGCTGCTCGGCCGGGTGCCGACCGTGCTGCACGTGCAGGACGTCTGGCCCGAGGAGGACCCGTCCCGCGGCGCCGACACCCGACGCTGGTCGGGTCGGGTCGGCGCCACGCTGCGCCGGCTCTACTCGGAGGTCGACGGCATCGCGGTCAGCGCACCGTCGATGCGCGACCTGGTCTCCGACGTCGGCGCCGACCCGGCCCGGGTGCGGAACGTGCTCAACTGGACCGACGAACGGATCTTCCACCCGACCGAGCCGAGCCGGGCCGCCCGCCGGCTGATCCGCCGGGACGGCCGGTGCGTGGTGATGCACGCCGGCACGATCGGCGTACGGCAGGGTCTGGAGACCGCGGTGCGCGCGGCGGCGGCGCTGGAGGACCGGATGGACCTGGTCCTGGTCGGCTCGGGCGCGGAGGAGCGGCGGGTGCGGGGGCTCGCCGCCGAGCTCCGGGCGGAGAACGTCCGCTTCGTCGAGCGGCGCTCACCGGTCGACATGCCGGAGCTGTACGCGGCGGCGGACTACCAGCTGGTGATGCTGCGGGACCTGCCGGAGCTGCGCGGCATGGTGCCCGGGAAGCTGCAGGCGGCCCTCTCCTGCGCCTCGCCCGTGGTCGCCTCGGCCGGCGGTGACACCGTCGAGCTGGTGGAACGGGCCCGGGCCGGGCTCTCCTGCCCGCCTGAGGACTGGGCCGCGCTGGCCGACCGGTTCTGGCTGGCCTCCGCCATCCCGCCACCGGCCCGCGCCGACATGGGCCGCCGGGGACGCGAGGCCTACCTGCGGGAGATGTCGCTGCGGGCCGGGGTCGACCGGATCGAGCAGATGCTCCACGACGCGGCGGCCGGCGCGGCGCCGGCCGGCGGCCGCTCCGAACGAAATCCGCATAAGGGCTTGAAGGCGTAAAAGGTCGAATAACACCACCGGACCTGGTCGTTAGTGCTAGAAAACGGCCAATGGGGGTGTCTATCCGTTTTTCGGAGTGGAGAGCGGTGTGACGCATAGTGGTGTGCCGAGTCGCCGGAGCAGGTCCCGACGGCGCACCCGGGCTCGGGTCCGGCGCGTGCTCCTCGCCGGGCTGGTGGTCCTCTCGCTGGTCGTGCTGACCGGCGGGTGGATCGGTTTCCGCGGTTGGCAGGCCCGCGCCCACCTGCTCAACGCGGCCGGCCTGGCGCGTCAGCTCAGCGTGGACGTGGAAGGTGGGGACGCCGCCCGCGCCCAGCGCACCCTCGCCGCCCTCCAGGAGCAGGCCGGCGCGGCCCGGAGGGCGACCGGTGATCCGGGCTGGTGGCTCGGCCAGCATTCGCCGTACGCCGGCGACGACCTGGGCGCGGTACGCCAGATCGCGGTCGCGATCGACGACCTCGCCCGGCGGGCGCTCCCGAACCTGCTCCGGACCGACCTCACCAGCCTGGTGCCCCGCACGGGGCGCCTCGACCTGGCCCGCCTCCGATCGGTCTCGGCCGAGCTCTCCGGAGCCGACAGGGCGGTGAAGGAGACCAGCACCCGGCTGGCGGCGGTGCCCACCGGCGACCTCTTCGCGCAGCTCCAGGACGCCCTGTCCAGCGTGCGCGCGGCGATCGACCGGCTGGCCGACCTGACCGGCGCCGCCGACCAGGCCGCCCGCGTGCTCCCGCCACTGCTCGGCGCCGACGGACCCCGACGCTATCTCCTGGTGTCGCAGAACCCCGCCGAGCTGCGGGCGACCGGCGGCACGTTCGGTGCCTACGCGGTGATCCGGGCCGAGAACGGCCGGGTCGCGCTGGCCCGGCAGGGCACCAGCGCGGAGCTGACCCGCTTCAACCCTCCGCTGCGGGTCGACCCGGAGCTGCGCCGGCTCTGGAACGACCTGCCGGGGAGGTATCCGGCGGACGTCAACCTCGGGCCGGACTTCCCCAAGGCCGCCGCGCTGTACCTCGAGATGGTGCGTCGGCGGACCGGGACCACCGTGGACGGTGTCCTGGCGGTCGATCCGGTGGTGCTCTCCTATCTGCTCAAGGCGACCGGTCCGGTCGCGGTGCCCGGCAGCCCGCCCCTGGTCGGCGACACCGTCGTCCGCACCCTGCTCAGCGATGCCTACCGGGATCTGGGCACCAGGGAGCAGGACGCCTACTTCGCCGCCGCCGCGGCGGCGGTCTTCGACGCGTTCCTCACCAAGAACGTCGACGTGCGGGCACTGTTGACGGCTTTTGATCGTTCTGTGGAGGAACGCCGGATGTTGTTCTGGAGTGTCCATCCGGAGGAGCAGCGTGTCCTGGGTGACAGCCGGTTGACCGGGACGCTCCCCGAGAAGGACGTCGTGCCGACGGTTGGCGTCTTCCTCAACGACGGCAGCGGCGCGAAGCTCGGCTACTACCTGCGGTTCTCGGCGAACCTGACGGTCGGCGACTGCCATTCCGACGGCCGCCGGGAACTCCGGCTCCGGGTCGCCGTGCACTCGACCGCGCCGAGATCGGGCCTGTCCGACTCGGTCACCGGTCTGGCCCTCGCCGGCGATCCGTACACCGCCCGCACCTTCGTGTCGGTGTACAGCCCGGCCGGCGGGGCGGTGCTCGGCGGCCGGCTCGACGGCAAGGTCGCCGCATTGGGCAGCGGGACCGACCGCCGGCGGCAGGTGACGGTCGCGACGGTCGAGGTGAAGCCCGGGGCGACCCGGACCCTCGACGTCACGCTGCTCACCGGGAAGCCCAGCGCGGGCACGATCGAGCTGCAACTAACCCCCACTGTCACCCCATGGAACACCCAAGTTGCTACCGCGCCAAGCTGTGATCAGTAGGAGAGAATCCCCATGCGGCTTTCCCGCATCATCATGGCGCTCACGGTCGGCACGGCCCGGCGCAGCGACGGCAGCACCGTCGCGCGCTGGCCGTCGTGTCGGCACAATGGGACGATGTGGGCGGAGAAGTCCTGGGTGGATCGGACTGGGCTGGTGACGCTGCCCGGCGGGGCAGTGGTGCGCGGACGGCGGATCGCCGACACCACCTCGCCCGCCGACTTCGCCCTGCTGCTCGCCCCCGGCCCGCTCCCCGCCTGGCCGCACCGGCGGATCCGCTGGCCCGACTTCTGGCTTCCGCTGGATCGCGAGGACGCGCTGGACGCGCTGCACGAGGCCCGGCTCCGGGCGTACGCCGGTGAACGGGTCGAGGTGACCTGCCGGGGCGGTGTCGGCCGGACCGGGACGGCACTGGCCGCCCTCGCCGTCCTCGACGGACTGCCGGCCGACCGGGCGCTGGAGTGGGTCCGCGCCCGGTACCACCCCCGGGCGGTGGAGACTCCCTGGCAGCGGCGCTGGTTGCGCCGGCTGGGGTGACCACCCGCTCGCTCAGCCCCCGACGTGCGCGCGCAGGTGGCGGCCCGGTGACGGCGTCGCCGTGCGCGACCAGGTCGGCGGGGGTGCCGGTGGAGACCACCCGCCCGCCGTCGTGACCGGCACCCGGTCCCAGGTCCACGATCCAGTCGGCGTGCGCCATCACCGCCTGGTGGTGCTCGATGACGATCACCGTGTTGCCGGCGTCGACCAGCCGGTCCAGCAGCGCGAGCAGTTGGTCCACGTCGGCCAGGTGCAGCCCGGTGGTCGGCTCGTCCGGCTGGCCCGGCGCGAGCAGGAGCTGCATCGGCGCAGCCTGCGCCGGCTGCGCGCGTCGGCCGCCCTGCACGACTACCTTGCCGAACGCGGAGCGACGCTGCTCTGACCGCCTGGGTCGGCAGCGGTCGCGGGTCAGGCCGCGTGCGGTCGCAGTCGGGTACGGACCGCGGCGCGGTCCACGGCCAGCTCGCGGAACACCTCGGCGGCCGGGTCGGGCGGCGCGCACTCCAGGATGGCCAGCAACAGGTGCGCCGGCCTGATCCGCCGGCCGCCCTGCTGGCGGGCCACGCCGACGGCCCGCCGAAGGGTGGTTCGCGCCGCGGAGGTGAACGGCGTCCGCTTGGGGGACAGCGGCACGGGTGCCCGCTCGACGCCGCGTACGTCGATGCCGACCGCGGCGAGGGCGGCGAGGTCCAGCGCGTCCAGGGCCGCCCGGGCCCGGGTCAGATCCAGGCCGAGCGTGCCCAGCGGGTCGAGTTCGCGGGCGTGCAGCACCCCGAGGAGCAGGTGCTCGGTGCCGATGCGGCGGTCGCCCCGATGCCGGGCCTCCTCTAGGGCGGCGGTCACGGCCATCCGCGCGTCGGCGGCGACGTGTTCGAACATCTCGGCCTCACTTCCCGTGCTTGCTGTGCACCGACTGGCGGGACACGCCGAGCGCGTCCCCGATCTGCTCCCAGGACCAGCCGTCCTGACGGGCGCGCGCCACGGCCGCCGCCTCGACCTGTTCGGCCAAGCGGTGCAGCGCGCCGACCGCGCGCAGCCCGACGGCCGGATCGTGCGAGCGCAGCCGCACGCCGAGCTCGGTCTCCTCCATGCCTGTCAGTCTGGATTGACAAGCTTGAGTTTGTCAATCCAGACTGACGCCGAGCGCGGTTGTCAGGCCAGACTGACAACGCCGTCCGGAGGAGGACCGGAATGACCCTCGATGTGGTGATCGTCGGAGCGGGCCCGAACGGGCTGCTGCTCGCCTGCGAACTGCGACTGGCCGGCGTGCCCGTGCTGCTGCTCGAACGCAGCCCCGGGCTCGGCGGCGAGCCGCGCGCGAACGGCCTGATGGGTCGGGTGGTCCAGGCGATGGACCTGCGCGGCCTCTACGAGCCCCTGGCCGGGCGACCCGGACCGCCGGCACCGACGCCCTGGTTCCAGTACGGCGGCCTGCCGCTCGACCTCTCCGGAGTGGCCGACAACCCGCTCTTCGCGCTGCCCGTGCCCCAGGCCCGGATCCAGCAGGTGCTGGCCGAACGCGCCCGCGCCCTCGGCGCGGAGATCCGGTACGGACACGAGGTGATCGGGTTCGCGCAGGGCGACGACGGGGTCGTGATCACCGTCCGCGCACCGGACGGCGACCAGCGGCTGCGGACCCGCTGGCTGGTCGGCGCGGACGGTGGCCACAGCCTGGTCCGCAAGCATGCCGGCATCGACTTCCGGGGCGGCGCCGACGACCGGTTCGTCTCCCACCTGGGGCACGCCGTCATCCCCGCCGACCGGCTCGGCCCGGACGGCACCCTGGCGCTGCCCGACGGCCGGCGGCTCTGGCCGTTCGCCCACCACAGGCTTCCCGGCGGGGTGTTCACCTTCGCCCGGCTCGGCGACACCGGCGCGGCGCACCTGGTCGCCGCCATGGAATGGACCGGCCCACGGCCGGACGACGCGCCGGTCACCTTCGCCGATCTGCGCGACGCGGTCGACCGGGTGCTCGACGTGACGCTTTCGCTGGGCCCCCCGACCGGGGCGGCGCCGCTGCTGCGCCGGCTGTCGGGCGTCAACCTCCGGCAGGCCGCCAGCTACCGGGCCGGACGCGTCCTGCTGCTGGGCGACGCCGCGCACGTGCACCCCGCGGTCGGCGGTCCCGGACTCAACCTCGGGCTGCAGGACGCGCTGAACCTCGGCTGGAAGCTCGCCGCCGAGGTGCGCGGCTGGGCGCCGCCCGGCCTGCTCGACACGTACCAGGCGGAACGGGCGCCGGTCGGCCGACGGGTCGCGCTCCAGTCCCGCGCGCAGCTCGCGCTCCTCGCCCCCGGGGACGACGTGACCGCCGTCCGCGAGCTGCTCGCGGAGCTGCTGCGGCAGGAACACACCCGGCGGGACGTGGCCGCCCTGCTGGCGGGCGCCGACCAGCCGTACGACATGGGCCAACCGGATCCCCACCCGGCGACCGGTGCGTGGCTGCCAGACCTGCTACCCACCCTCGCGCGGGGGCGGGCCGCCGTCCTGGACCGGATCCGAGCCGCCCGCCCGGTGGTGGTGGAGCTGGTCGACGGCGCGGCGGCGGTGACGGCCGGGTGGCGCGACCGGGTCGACGTCGTGCCCGCCCGGGGTGGCCCGGACGCGACGGCACTGCTGGTCCGTCCGGATGGCCACCTGGCCTGGGCCGGCGACACGGCCGACGGGCTGGCCGGAGCGCTGCGCCGGTGGTTCGGGTCGCCGCGGTAGCCGTGCCGGCGGACCTGCTGGACTCCTTCGGCGGCCCGTCACCGACGCGGGTGGAGGGTGCGGGGCGGTGGCTGCTCGCGCTCTGGTGGCCGCTGGGACAGTTCGGCGTCGCCCTGGGGTGTCGGTGCTCGGCGTGCTGGGCGTGCGCCGGCTCCGTCATCGCCGGGCCTACCGCCGGTCCGGCCAGCTCGGGTGACCGGCCCGCCGTGTCCGGCGATCGTATGAATTGTCCGGGAACGCCCGGCCGGGCCGGCCGCAGCCAAGCGATCTTGCGGGTTAGTCTGCGTGGTCATGAGAGCTCGGGTCCTGGCCGCCACCGCCGCCGCCGTACTCCTGACCGTCGGGCCGGCCGTGCCGGCCGAGGCCGCGACGACCCAGGCCGCGCGGGCCGCCCGCGCGCCGCTGCCCTGCCCGAAGGCGCCGGCCCCGAAGGTGTCCCGGCCGCCCCGGCCGGTGCCCCCGCCCGCCGTGCCGCCGGACCGGGTGGTCGGTGGCGAACAGCTCGACACGCCGGGACTGGTCGCGCCGGCCGGCGCGCCGGCGCCGCCGCCGGTCACCGCGACGTCGTGGCTGGTCGCCGACCTGGACACCGGCGCGGTGCTGGGCGCCTGCGGCCCGCACGAGTACGGCACCCCGGCCAGCACGCAGAAGCTGCTGCTGGCGGCCACCATGATGCCGAAGCTCGACCCGAAGCAGCTGGTCACCGTGACCCGGGGCGACCTCGACATCGCTTCGGGCAGCTCCGCCGTCGGCCTGCTCGCCGGCGGCCGGTACCCCGTGGAGACGGTCTGGCTGGGGCTGCTGCTCAACTCCGGCAACGAGGCGGCGAACGTGCTGGCCCGGCTCGGCGGTGGCACCGAGGGCGTGACCGGCGGGGTCCGCGCGATGAACGAGGAGGCCCGCCGGCTGGGCGCCCGGCAGACCCACGCGGTCACCCCCTCCGGCCTGGACGGCAAGGGGCAGTTCACCAGCGCGTACGACCTCGCCCTGATCGCCCGGGCCTGCTTCGCCAACCCGCTGTTCCGCCGGTACACGCTCACCGAGCGGACCCAGATCCCGGCCCAGCCCGGGCTGAAGAAAGGCGGGTTCCAGATCCAGAACGAGAACCAGCTGATCTACCGGTACCCGGGCGCGCTCGGCGGCAAGACCGGCTTCACCGAGCTGGCCCGGCACAGCTACGTCGGCGCCGCCCAGCGCAACGGCCGGCGACTGGTGGTCACCCTGCTCGGCGCGGAGGCCCGGCCGGTACGCGGCTGGCAGCAGGGTGCCCAACTGCTCGACTGGGGCTTCTCGCTGCCCCGGGACGCCTCGGTCGGCCGGCTGGTCGACCCGGGCGAACTCGACGTGGCGGAGGCCGCCCCGACCGGGTCCCCGGCTGCCCGGCCGGCCGGGACCGCCCCATGGCGCGGCCCCGCCGCGACCGCCGTGCACCGGATGGCCGAGGGGGACTGGCGGGTCATCGGGTCGGTCGCCGGTGGCGCCGCCACCGTCGTCGGAGTGCTGGTGGCGGTGCTGGTGGCGCGCCGCCGTCCCCGCCCGACCGGCCGCCGCCGCGCGTAGCCCGCGCCCCGGGCCGCGTCGGCCCGCGAGGTAGGGACGAATCGGCCCTGTTGCGGCCCGTCGCGCCCCGGGGTCGCCCTATGGTCGACTCATGCGGGACAGCGCGGCAGCCGCCCGGACGATGTCGCAGCCGGAGCCGGCCCCGCGTACCGGTGGCCCGCGCCGGCCGGACGTCCGCTAGGGCCGGGGATGCCCGGGGCCCGCCGGCCGTCGCCGGCGCTGGTGTTCAGCCTGACGGTCTCCGGCGGGCTGCTCGCCGTGGTCAGCCTCTGGGTCCGGAACCGGCCGCCCGGCCGCTGGGAACGGGACCTCTTCGCGCTGGTCAACCAGATCCCGGGGCCGGTCGGGCCGGCCCTGGTGCTGGTCATGCAGCTCGGCGCGTACCCGGCGGTGCTGGTGGCGGCGGCCGGGGCGTTCGCGGCCCGGCGGATCGGCCTGGCCCGGGACCTGCTGATCGCCGGCAACCTCGCGTACTGGTCGGCCGTCCTCTGCAAGGCCCTGGTCGCCCGGGAGCGACCGGCCGCGTTCCTGGCCGACATCCGGTTCCACGACACGATCACCGGGCGGTTCGGGTATCCCTCCGGGCACGTGTCGGTGGTGACCGCGCTCGCCGTGGTGCTCGCCCCCGCCCTGCCCGCTCGGCTGCGTAGCCTGGTCTGGCTCGCCGTGGCCGCGGTCGGGACCGCCCGGATCTACGTCGGCGCCCACCTGCCGGTCGACGTGCTGGGCGGGTTCCTGGTCGGCTGGTTCGCCGCCAGCCTCACCCGGCTGATCGTCGGGGACGTGGGCCCCGGCGACTCGGCCGGGCGGCTCCGGCAGGTCCTCCTCGGCCGAGGTGTCGAGGTGGCCGAGCTGACGCCGGTCCGCGGGGACGCCCGAGGCTCCCGCCCCTGGCAGGTCACCGCCACCGACGGGCGACGCCTCTTCGTGAAGGTCACCGGTGGCCGCCAGCGGGACGCGGACTGGCTCTACAAGCTCTACCGCCGGCTGCGCTACCGGGACATCGCCGACGAGCCGCCGTACGTGACGGCGAAGCAGAAGAACGAGCACGAGGCGTACCTGCTGCTGCTCGCCGAGCGGGCCGGGGTGCGTACCCCGCGACTGGTCACCACCGCCACCGACGCGGTGGGCGACGCCCTGCTGGTCCTGGAGTTCGTGCCCGGGCGGCCGCTCGACGCGCTGGACCCGGCCGAACTCGGGCCGGACGTCCTCGACGAGGTCTGCCGGCAGGTGGCCCGGCTGCACCGGGCCGGCCTGGCTCACCGGGACCTGCGGGCGGCCAACGTGCTGGTCGCCGACACCTCGGCCTGGCTGGTCGACCTCGGCTTCGGCGCCGAGGGCGCCTCGGCCGACCAACAGGCCCGCGACCTGGTGGAACTCCTGGTCACGCTGGCCGCGCTGGCCGGCGTGCGGCCGACCGTCGACGCCGCGACCCGGCAGCTCGGCGCCGATCCGGTCGCCGACACGCTGCGCTGGCTGCAACCAGCGCTGCTGTCCCGGGCCGGCCGGGCCCTGGCCGACGCCCACCCCGGCCTGCTGGAGGACCTGCACGACGAGATCGCCCGCCAGTGCCCCGACCGGCAGGACCGGCTGGCCCGGGTCGTCCGGATCACCCGTCGGGACGTGTTCCTGCTGGTCATGCTCGGCCTGCTGGTGCACTTCCTGCTGCCCCAGCTCGGCCAGGTGCGGGCCGCGTTGCACGCCGTGCTGCACGCCGACCCGCTGGCCGTGGCCGGCGTCCTGCTCGCCTCGGCCGCCACCTACCTGCTGAGCGCGGTGGTGCTGCGGCTGGCCGCCGCCGGCCGGGTGCCGCTCGGCCGGACGGTCGCGGTGCAGGTGGCCGCGTCCTTCGTCAACCGGCTCGCCCCGGGCGCCCTCGGTGGCGCCGCGCTGAGCGTCCGCTACCTGCGCCAGCAGGGCCTGCCGGTCCCGGCTGCGGCCACCGCCGTCGCCGTGGACCGGGTCTCGGGCATCGTCTCCGTCGGCCTGCTGCTGCCCGTCCTGCTGCCGTTCGCCCATGGCTCGCGCCGGCATCTGGTGAACGCCGCCACCGGGCGGGGCCTGGCCGTGTCGCTGACCGTGCTGGCGGTGCTGCTGCTCGCCGCCGCGGCACTGGCCGTACCCCGGCTGCGCGCACGGGTCGACGCGGCCCGCCGCCAGGCGGCGCAGGCCGTACGCGCGCTGGCCCGCAGCGGCCGGATCACCCGGCTGCTGGCGGCGAGCGTAGCGCTGACCCTCGCCTACGGCGCCGCGCTGTATCTGGCGCTCCTCGCCGTCGGCCTGCCGTTCGACCCCGCGCTCGTCGCGCCGGTGGTGCTCGTCTGCGTCGTCGGGGAGGGGGTGTCGTCCGCCGCCCCGACCCCCGGCGGGCTGGGCGCCACCGAGGCGGCGCTGGTCTCCGGCCTGCTGCTGTACGGAATCGGGGTGGACACGGCGGTGGCCGGGGTCCTGGTCTACCGGCTGGCCACCTTCTGGCTGCCGGTGCTGCCCGGCTACGTGGCGTTGCGGGTCCTGGTCCGCCGACACGCCGTCTGAGCGGCCGCACGCGGCGGAGTGGAACCCCCGACGGAGTGGAACCCCCGGCGGGGGGTATGCGCCGCGGCATGGAGGGCCCGGGCCGGATCGTCGTGGTCTCCGCCGACGTCGGTGCCGGCCACGACACGGCGGCCGCCGAGCTGGCGCGGCGCCTGCGCGGCCGGGGCTTCGTGGTGGACCGGCTCAACCTGCTGGAGGTGCTGCCGCGCCCGGTGCACTGGGCCTTCCGTGAGGCGTACCGGGGCATCCTGCGGTGGATGCCGTGGGGCTACGAGGTGATCTTCGCCGTCACCAGCCGGTCCCGGCTGTCCGTTTCGGTGCTCCGGGCGCTGCTTCGTCCGGTCCGTCGCCGGATGCGCCGGGCGATCCCCCCGGACACCCGGGCGGTGGTGACGACCTATCCCTTCGCGAACCAGCTCCTCGGGCCGCTGCGCCGGCAGGGACGGCTCGTCGTCCCGGTCATCACCTACGTGACCGACTTCGTGGTCCATCCCACCTGGCTCTCACCCGGGGTGGACGTCTACTGCGCGGTCCGGCACGCCGAGGTGCAACCCGCCGGGGCCGGCGACGGCATCGACGTCACGGTGGTGCAGCCGCTGGTCGCGGGCGCCTTCTCCGCCCCCTCTGCGACAAGCCGCCAGCAGGCCCGCGAGCGGTTCGGCCTCCCGCCGCACGGCCGACTCGCGCTGATCGTGGCCGGCGCCTGGGGCGCCGGTGACGTGGAGACCACGGTGGCGGAGGTCGCCGGCGCCGGCTGCGTACGGCCGGTGGTGGTCTGCGGCCGCAACGAGGCGCTGTACGACCGGCTGCGGCAGAGCTGCGACCACGTGTTCGGCTGGGTCGACGACATGCCGACGCTGATGCGGGCGGTGGACGTGGTGGTGGAGAACGCGGGCGGGCTGACCTGCCAGGAGGCGCTCGCCTGCGGGGTGCCGGTGGTGACCTACCGGCCGATCCCGGGGCACGGACGGGCGAACGCCTCGATCCTGGCCCGGTCCGGTCTCACCCGGTGGGTCCCCACGTCCGCGCAGCTGCGTCCGACCCTGGACGCCCTCGCCGCCGGGGAGGACTCGACGGCCAGCCGGTCCGCCCGCGCCGGGCCGGCACCCCGAATCGACCCGGCCGGTCTCGTCGCCGAGGCCGTCGCCGACGCCGCCCCCGGGACCGGGGTCGCCGGCGCGGACGACCGGTCGCGCCGCTCCTTCGCCGACTCGCTGGGCGACGCGGTGGCCGTGGTCGCGGCGCTGCTCCAGTCGTCCGGCGGCCCCCGGTGAGCCGCGGGCGGGCCGGGCTGGTCGCCGGTGCGGTGATGCTGCCGGCGCTGCAGGTGGCGCCGGCCGTCACCGCCCTGCCGGCCGTCCGGGCGCGGTTCCCCGGCCTCCGGGGTGCCGGCCCGCCGGACCGGATCGCGCTGACCTTCGACGACGGTCCCGACCCGGAGTCGACCCCGCGGTTCCTGGAGGTGCTGGCCGGACACCGGGTCCGGGCCACCTTCTTCCTGCTGGGCGCGATGCTCCAGCGGGCGCCGGACCTCGGCCGGGAGGTCGTGGCCGGCGGTCACGAGGTGGCGGTGCACGGTTGGGAGCACGACAACCTGCTGCTGCGGGGGCCGGTGGCCACGGTCCGGGACCTGGCCCGGGCGCGAACGCTGATCGACACGGTGACCGGCCGTACGCCCCGGTTCTTCCGCCCGCCGTACGGGGTGCTGACCGGCGCCGCCCTGCTGGCCGCCCGTCGGCTGCGGCTGGAACCGGTGCTCTGGAGCTGCTGGGGGCGGGACTGGACCCGGACGGCCACCCCGGAATCGGTGTTCGACACCGTACGCCGCGGGCTCTCCGCCGGCGGCACCGTCCTGCTGCACGACTCCTCCAAATCCGCCGTGCCCGGCGCCTGGCGGGCCGGCCTGGCCGCCCTGCCGCGTCTGCTCGACGAGTGCCGCCGCCAGGGTTGGACGGTGGGTCCGCTCGCCGAGCACCGGGAACCCGCGCGGTGATTCTCGCGGTGGCGGCCGCTCTCGCCGCGGCCTTCTTCTTCGCCCTGTCCACGACGATCCACCAGCGGGCGGCGAAGCGGCAGCCGCCGCGGCGCGCACTGGACCCTCGGCTGCTGCTCCGGCTGGTGCGGACCCGGATGTGGCAGCTCGGCTGGGTCCCCGGTACGGCCGGCGCGCTGTCCCAGGCGGTGGCCCTGCGCTTCGGCCCGCTGACCGTGGTGCAGCCGCTGCTGGCCAGCGGGCTGTTCATGGCGATCCTGATCGAGGCCGCCTGGAGCCGGCAGCCGGTGCGGCGCCGGGATCTCGGGGCGACCGTCGTCGGCACGGGCGGCCTGGCCGCCTTCCTGGTCACCGTCGACCCGCGGGCCGGGGTCGCGGACCCGGGTTCGACCGCGTGGTGGTGGGTCGCGGCCGGCGCCGGCGGCACGGTGGCGGTCTGCCTGGCCGCCGCCCGGTCGACCACCGGCGCGACCCGCGGCACGCTGCTCGGCGTCGCGACCGGCGTGCTCTACGGCGTGGCCGCGGCCCTGCTGAAGGCGGTGGCGACGCGGTTCCAGGGCGACCTGCCGGCGCTGCTGCTCGATCCGCGTCTCGCGGCGCTGGTCCTGGTCGCCCTCGTCGGCGTGCAGGTGAACCAGAGCGCGTTCCAGAGCGGGCGCATCGCGGCGCCGCTGACCGCGCTGACCCTGAGCGAGCCGGTGACCGGCGTGGTGATCGGGGTGACCGCGTTCCGGGAGGCGCTCTCGCTGAGCGGCCCGCGGATCCCGCTCGTCGTGGTGGCGGCCGGCGCGATCACGGTGGGCGTGTGGCTGGCCGGCAGTTCGTCGCGCGCCGCCGCCCGGTGACGCCGGCCCGACCGGCGTCCCGCAGGCGTCGCGGGTGGCCTCGGTCCGGGCGCAGCCTAGCGTTCCGGAGCCCGTGACGGTCGGGATCCGGCGACCGGCACCCCGATCGGGCAGCCGTGGCTACCGTCGCTGAGCATGAGAGCTTGGGCTCTGCCGCTCGCGGCGCTCACCGCCGTGCTGCTGCCCGCCGTCGGCGTACCGACGGCCGCCAGTGCTTCCCCGGCCGCGGTCCGCGCTGCCACGGCCGCCGTCACCGGCGGCCCGGGCATCCGCAACCGTGCCCCGGCTCGCATGGCGCCGCCATGCCCGAACGTGCCCGCCCCGGCGACCCGGCCGCCGCAGCCACCACCGCCGGCGGATCCCGCATCCCGCGCCGTCGGCGGGGCCGAGCTCGCCACCGCCGGCCTGGTGGTGCCGCCGTCCGTGCCCGCACCGCCCGCGGTGACGGCCAGGTCGTGGCTGGTCGCCGACCTGGACAGCGGCGCGGTGCTGGGAGGCTGCGGCCCGCACGAGTTCGGGGTCCCGGCCAGCGTGCAGAAGCTGCTGCTGGCCGCCACGATGCTGCCCCGGCTGGACCCGCAGCGGGAGGCCACCATGACGGCGGAGGACCTGGCCATCGAGCCGGGCAGCTCCGCGGTCGGCCTGGCCGAGGGCGGCCGGTACCGGATCGAGACGATCTGGCTGGGCCTGCTGCTCAAGTCCGGTAACGAGGCGGCCAACGCGCTGGCCCGACTCGGCGGCGGCGCGGACGGCCAGGCCGGCGGGATCCGGGCGATGAACGAGGAGGCGCGGCGGCTCGGCGCCCTGCAGACCCACGCGGCCACCCCGTCGGGCCTGGACGGCCCGGGCCAGTTCACCAGCGCGTACGACCTGGCGCTGATCTTCCGGGCCTGCTTCGCCGACCCGGCCTTCCGCCGGTACACGGCGACCCGGACCGCCGAGATCCCCGGGCAGCCGGCCCTGCGCGAGAAGCCCTTCCAGATCCAGAACGACAACCAACTCCTGTACCAATATCGCGGCGCGCTGGGCGGCAAGACCGGGTTCACCGACCTCGCCCGGCACACCTACGTCGGCGCGGCCGAGCGCAACGGCCGGCGGCTCGAGGTGACCCTCCTCGGCGCGGAGATCCCCACCCAGCGGGGGTGGCAGCAGGGCGCGGCCCTGCTCGACTGGGGCTTCGGGCTGTCGAGGGACGCCGCCGTCGGCCGGCTGGTCCGCCCCGGCGAGCTGACCTCCGCCAGCCCGTCGCCGACCGACGCGGTGCCGCCGTCGGCCCTCGCGGGTGGCGCCCGGCTGCACGGCGCCGCGGCCGGCGGCTCAGCGCCCTGGCCCCGCACCGGGCCGCTCGTCGGGGTCGGCGCGGTGCTGGTGGCGGGCGGAGCCGTGCTGATCACGCGGCGCCGCCGGCACGCCGTCCGGGCCCGCTCGGGTACCGGTCAGGGCTGGTAGCGCCGGTCATCCGCCGCGGTGCCGGTCGACCCGTCGACGGGTCCGGGCGCCGGCCCGGCCGCGCCGGTGTGCGCGTTGGCCCGTCGCCGCTTCCGCCCGTCCGGTAGACAGGGCAGCGTGAGCAGCGGGAGACGGCCGTACCGGGCCGCCCGGCGTGCCGTCGGTCGGCGCCTGGTGGCGGTGCTCGCCGCAGCGGCGGCCACCGCCGGCTGTCAGCGGCCCGCGCCAAGCCCGCCTGCACCGACGCCGTCTCCGACCGTCGCCGGCCCCCGAGCCCCGGCGGACTTCGTGGCGCTCTCCGACGTCGACGCGAGCATCAACATCGACATCCGGTACGCCACCGCGCACAACTTCGTCGGCCGTCCGATCGCCGGCTACCCGGAACCGCTCTGTCTGCTCACCCGCCCGGCGGCGGAGGCGCTGCACCGGGTGCAGGCCGCTGCGCTCGCCGGGGGTCGCAGCCTGAAGGTGTACGACTGCTACCGCCCCCAGCGCGCCGTCGACGACTTCGTGGCCTGGGCGAAGCGGCCGGGGGAGCAGCAGATGAAGGCGGAGTTCTATCCGGACGTGGCCAAGACGAAGCTCTTCGCCGAGGGGTACATCGGCGCGCCGACCGCGCACAGCCGGGGCAGCACGCTGGATCTGACCCTGGTCCCCGTGCCGCCGCCCGCCCAGCCCGGATATGTGCCCGGGCAGCCGCTGGTGGCCTGCACCACGCCGGCGGGGCGACGCTTCCCCGACAACTCGGTCGACATGGGCACCGGGTTCGACTGCTTCGACCCGCTCGCGCACACCGCCGACCCCCAGGTCACTGGGGCCGCCCGGGCGAACCGGGAGCTGCTGCGGCGGTTGATGACCGCTCAGGGGTTCGAGAACTATCCGCGGGAATGGTGGCACTACCGCTTCACCGCCGAGCCGTACCCGAAGACGTACTTCGACTTTCCGGTGGCCCGGTCGTCGCTGCGGTGAGCGCCGTCCCGGCCGGTGTCCGGCCGGGACGGCGCCGCCGGTCAGAGGAGGCCGCGGGCGACGAACGCGGCCTGGGTCGCCGACGCGACCTTCGACCCGTAGAGCCGCCCCGCGGCGGCCACGGTGGCCTGCGCCGCGTCCCGGAACGAGGTGTCCGGGGCGAAGTCGAACTGCGCCTCCACGATCAGCGTGGTGGCCATGCGGTCACCCAGCGCGGACCGGATGTCCCACAGCGCGCGGGACCAGATCTCGCCGTCGGCGTGCACCTCGCCCCGCATGTCCTGGGGGTAGACCTTGGTGCCGTCGAGGCGCCGCAGGCAGTGCGGCGCGGTGCGGGTGTAGGAGACGGAGTCCCAGTCGGCCACGCAGGCCTCCGGGGTCTTCGTCGGCGTGCCGGTGGCCCAGCTGGTCACCGCGACCGCCAGGTAGTCGCCGAAGGCCTCGCCGATCGCGCCGGACTCCAGGTTGGTACCGAAGCCGGGCACCTGACCGTCCTGCACCGAGTGGCCGTACTCGTGGACGATCACCTCGGCGTCCTCGGCGTCGTCGACGCCGCCCTTGCCCAGGGTGATGTTGGCCTTGTCCTCGCGGAAGAACGAGTTGTCGCCGCCGAACTGGTCGATGCGCAGCTCGATCTGCCGCTGGTTGACCGGCCGCAATGTGCTGCCGAAGCCGAGCGACTGCAGGTACGCCTGCGCGGTGTTCACCCAGTGGTAGCCCATGACCTGCTCGAACTGGTCGGCGTCGCGGTGCCACGCCGGGTAGCCGCCGTCGACGGCCCGGGCCGGGGTGCCGGTCTTGCTCTTGACCACGACGTACTTCCCGGTGAGAGTCCCCGAGCCGTCCAGGTTGGTCAGCAGCACCGACCGGTACGCCCCGGCCAGCGCCGGGTAGTCGGCGTCCTTGGCGTCGGTCAGGCTCTGGTCGCCGAGCTGCTGCACCGGGTTCGGGGCGAAGGCCGTCGCGGTGGCGGTGTGGCCGTACGGGTCGCCGGCCGCCTGGACGGTCGTGCCGCCGGCGACCAGCGCCGCGGTGACCGCCGAGGCGACCAGCGCGGAACGTCTGATGTGTGGGTGCATCCATGATCCCTTCAGAGGTGGATCGATCGGCCGAGACTAGGCTCCCCGGGCAACCCTGCCAACCCTCGGCGGGCAGGCCGGTGGCCCTCCCGTCGTCCCAGGAAGGATCCCTCGTGGATACCGAACGGATCGGCCCGCCCCTGCTGGCCGGCGAGCGGGAGACGCTGCGCGCCTTCCTCGACTTCCACCGCGCCACGCTGGCCCTGAAGTGCGCGGGCCTCAGCGACGAGGAGCTGCGCCGGCAGTCCTCCCCGCCCTCGACGCTGTCGCTGCTCGGTCTGGTCCGGCACATGGCCGAGGTGGAGCGCGCCTGGTTCCGCCGCGTGATCAACGCCGAGGACGTCCCGCTGGTCTGGTCGGAGGCCGGCGATTACCAGGAGGCGTACGACGCGACCGGGGCCAGCCGTTCGGAGGCGTTCGAGGCATGGCAGCGGGAGGTCGAGCACGCCCGCCGCATCGAGCGGGGGGCGGAGTCGCTGGACGTGACCGGCCACCAGGTCCGCTGGGGTGAGGACGTGTCGCTGCGGCTGGTGATGCTGCACATGATGCACGAGTACGCCCGGCACAACGGCCACGCCGACTTCCTCCGCGAGTCCATCGACGGCACAGTCGGCGTCTGACCCGCGGCGCGACGAGTCCGGGCTGACCGTCGGGGTCGCCGCTGTCGCCGCGCTGGCCGTGACTGCCCGGTGAGAGGGTCACCGCTGGCCGGGACCTCGGCCCGGCCGGCGGGCCCTCCGGCCGCGGCGTGAACCCCCGCGCACCTCCGGTCCCCGGCCGGAGGTGCGGTGCCGTACCGATCGCTGACCGAGCCGGGGACTCCGCTCAGCGACCGCTGACGTCGTCGCCGTCGCGCCGCAGCGGGAGCCAGGCCAGCACGTCCTGGATCTTCGCGTCCCAGTACGCCCAGTCGTGGGTGCCGGGGGAGAAGTCCACGGTGAGCGGCACCCCGCGCCGGCGGGCCGTCTCGACGAAGCGGGTGTTGTCCTCGTAAAGGAAGTCCTCGGTGCCGCAGGCGACGTAGAGCGCGGGCAGGTCGTCGCCCGCGCGCTCCAGCAGCGCGACCGTGTCGTCGTCGGTGCCGGGCACCTGCCGGTCGCCCCAGACGGTGTGCCAGACCGCCGGGTCCACCGGGCTGGTCGGGTGCTCCCGCCGCTCGGCCACGTCGAGCGCGCCGGAGAGGCTGGCCGCCGCCGCGAACCGCCCCGGGTCGCGCAGCGCCCACTTCATCGCGCCGTACCCGCCCATCGACAGCCCGGCGACGAAGGTGTCCTCCCGCCGGTCGGAGAGCCGGAAGAACGAGCGGCAGACCTCGGGCAGTTCGGCGCTGAGGAAGGTCCAGTACCGGTTGCCGTGCTCCTCGTCGGTGTAGAAGCTGCGGCCTGCGTTCGGCATCACCACGGCCAGCCCGAGCGGCGCGACGTACCGCTCGATCGCCGTGCGCCGGGTCCAGATCGTGTCGTCGTCGGTCAGCCCGTGCAACAGGTAGAGCACCGGCGGGTCGCCCGCCGCGGCGCTGCCCGCCATGCCGATCTGCGACGACGTCCGCTCCGGCAGGAGGACCGTCATTGAGGTGCCCACGCCCAGCGCCTCGGAGAAGAAGTCACAGCGGATCCGCGCCATGGGCGTGCATGCTACGCGCGGTCCGCCCTGTCGCCACGTGCTGGACGGGTGGCGACAGGGCGGGCGCGCCGGTCGTGCGGAACTCAGCCGGCGGTCCGGATGCGGTGCAGCCCGCCGACGGCCGCCGCCACGGTGACGGCCGCCGCGACCACTCCGGCGGAGAGGTTCGCCCCGATGCCGGCCGGGTCGCCGAACGCGGCCTGGGCCAGCACCGGGAGCGCGAGCAGCGCCGCCGCCAGTCCGAACACGGTCGTGGCGACCAGGGCCACCGGCCCCGTCGGTGGTGCCCAGCGCGGCCCGCGCAGCGGCCCCCGCCGGCGTACGGCGACGTAGAGGGCGAGCGCGAGCAGCCCGAGCAGGCCGGCCGCCACCCGGTACTCCACCACCTCGCCCCAGTGGTGCAGCTCGGCGGCGCGGGCACAGGTCGGCGCGCCGGGCGACAGTCGCAGGTACTCCGCGCAGCGCTCGGCGGTGTAGGTAACCCCCGCCGTGTCGCCAGCGACCAGGTGCGGACCGAAGAGCCGCCCCAGCGCCTCGGCGAGCAGCCCACTGACGCCGATCGCCAGTAGGCCGACCGCCCCGAGCAGCCAGGCGCCGGCGAAGGCCCGGCGCAGCACGTCGGCGGTGGAGATGTGGGCGCGCCGCAGCTGGGCGGCGATGTCGGTGGCGTCGCCGAAGCGGGCCACGGCGAGCCGCTCGGCCTCGGCGCGGTCGGACCCCTCCGCGACGGCCTGGGCCGCCGCGCTGTGCAGGTGGTCCTCGGCCTCCACCAGGGCCCGCCGCCCGCCGGTGCCGGTGCCGGCCAGCCGGTCGAAGAGCCGGTCGAGGTACGCGTCGATCGGAGATTCGTTCATGCCGGTGCTCCCTGGGCCGGTGTGAGGATCGCGGCGACGCCGCGGACGAGGGCGTGCCATTCGGACTGCTTCGCCGCCAGCGCCGCGCGGCCCTGGTCGGTCAGTTCGTAGCACCGGCGGCGGCGGCCGGTGTCGTCGTTCCACGCGCTGGCCACCAGGCCGGCGCGTTCCAGCCGGTGCAGCGCGGGGTAGACGGTGCCCTCCGGCAGGTCGAAGGTGCCGTCGGAGCGGTCCCGGAGGGCCTGGATCAGGGCGTAGCCGTGGGTCGGACCGGTGTGCCGCAGCGCGGCCAGGATCAGCAGGTCCAGATGCCCGCGTAGGTCCATGCTCATACCAAGGCACGCTAGGCCTAGGGTTTCTAGGTGTCAAGGTGTTTCGCCCCGATGGCGGGCGAATCGAGGCTTCCTATTGCCCTCGCGGTCCAGGAGGGACAGGATGGCCAGGCGCGCCCTGGAAACCTCCGCGTAACCTGCGCGCTGCTGGTCTCTGTCACGAGGAAGTGGGAGTCAGTCATGAGCGACGTGTCGACGGCGCTGGGTGTGCGTCTCTATCCCGACCTGGTCGAACGGGGTGGGCTGGCGTCCGGGCTCACCGAGGCGGCCGCCCAGCACCAGCTCGACGTCGGCCGGGTGTCCGCTCCCGAGCAGGGCCGCAGCCGCTTCACCTGTGCCGAGCTGACCTCCGAACGGGGCACCGTCTGCGTCGGACTGGGCGCCGAGGCCCGATACTTCATGATCGACATCAGGGTGACGGGGGAGGTCCAGGCCCGCGGTGACACCACCGACCTGGTGCAGGTCGTCCAGGTGGCCGCCGCCTGGCGGGCCGGCGCGAGCCTCGCCGACCTCACCACGCGCTTCCCCTTCATGGAGCAGATCAGGGTCCGCCCGCCGGTCGCTCAGGTCCGGTAAAGGACGCGGCAGACCGGCTTCCGGCCGAGTCTGCGCAGCGACGCCGACGACCTGCCGGCCGCCCGCGCCTGGTACGCGGACCTGCTCGGCCTCGAGCCCTACTTCGAACGGTCCGGCCCGGATGGCAGCCCCGCCTACTACGAGTTCCGCCTCGGTGACCACCAGGACGAGTTGGGCCTGATCGACCGCCGTTTCGCGCCGGCGGGAGCGGCCGACCGGCCGGGCGGCGCGGTCGTCTACTGGCACGTCGACGACGTGGCGGCGGCCCTCGACCGCCTGCTGGCCGCCGGTGCCGCCGTGCACGACCCGCTGCGCGACCGCGGGCACGGCTTCGTCACCGCCTCGGTCGTCGACCCGTTCGGCAACGTGCTCGGCGTGATGACCAACCCGCACTACGTCGAGACGCACCGCCTGGCGCAATAGCGACGACAGGCGACGCGCTCCTCCGGTAGCGCGTCTCAAGAAGCGGTTTCCACACCGCGCCAACCGCCATCACGACCACCAGCGCCTGACCGCCCTCACGGCCGACCGGACTGACCGGCGGAAGGGTTAATCGGTTGCCGGCCCCCCCGGTCGGCTGCTGCAATCCGATCAGGAATCCCGAGCAGAGGAGCAAGGCAATGCGCGCAGCGTCCATGTCCCACCAGAAGGGAATCGCCACCTACCCAGAGGACATGACGCTGCGTGAAGACTTTGAACTTGGGAATCCTGGCACATGTCGACGCCGGTAAGACGAGCCTGACGGAGCGGCTGCTGCACAGCGCCGGCGTCATCGACGAGCTCGGCAGCGTCGACGACGGCAGCACCCGTACCGACACGATGGCGCTGGAACGGCAGCGCGGCATCACGATCCGCTCCGCGGTGGTCTCCTTCGTGGTCGACGGTGTCACCGTCAACCTGATCGACACTCCCGGCCACCCCGACTTCATCGCCGAGGTGGAACGGGTGCTCGGCGTGCTCGACGGCGCAGTGCTGGTCGTCTCCGCGGTCGAGGGCGTCCAGGCCCAGACCCGGGTGCTGATGCGGACGCTGCACCGGCTGGGCATCCCCGTGCTGATCTTCGTCAACAAGGTCGACCGCGCCGGCGCCGACCCGGAACGGGTGCTGCGCCAGATCGCCGAGAAGCTCACCCCGGCCGTCATCGCCACCGGACGGGTCGACGCCCCCGGCACCGCGGCCGCCCGCTGCCTCCCCTTCGACCCCGACGATCCGGGCCACGCCGAGCGCCTCGTCGACCTGCTCTCCGCGCACGACGACGCGCTGCTCGCCGTGTACGTCGAGGACGAGCGCGCGCTGACCCGGCGCCGGCTGCGCCGGGCGCTCGCCGCGCAGACCGCGCGGGCGCGGGTGCACCCGGTCTTCGCCGGCTCGGCGATCACCGGGACCGGAGTCGAGGCGCTGATCGCCGGCGTCGTCGAGCTGCTGCCGGCGGGTGAGGGCGACGCGGACGCCCCGCTCCGCGGCACGGTCTTCAAGGTCGAGCGCGGGCCGGCCGGCGAAAAGATCGCGTACGCCCGGATTTTCGCCGGCACCCTGCGGGTCCGCGACCGGGTCCCGTTCCGCGGGGACGCGACGGCCAGGGTCACCGCGATCAGCGTCTTCGAGGCCGGCACCGCCGTGCCGGGCCCGTCGGTGGGCGCCGGCCGGATCGCCCGGCTGTGGGGCCTGGCCGACGTCCGCGTCGGCGACTTCCTCGGTACGCCGCCCGACGGGCCGGCCGGACGCCACCACTTCGCCCCGCCGACCCTGGAGACGGTGGTGGTGCCGTGCCGGGCCGTCGACCGGGCGGCCCTGCACTCGGCCCTCACCCAGCTCGCCGAGCAGGATCCGCTGATCAACCTGCGGCAGGACGACATCCGGCAGGAGATCGCCGTGTCGCTCTACGGCGAGGTGCAGAAGGAGGTCATCCAGGCCACCCTCGCCGACGAGTACGGCGTGCGGGTCGACTTCCGCGAGACCACCACCGTCTGCGTGGAACGTCCGGTCGGCGTCGGCTCCGCCGTGGAGTGGATCGGCCGGGAGCCGAACCCCTTCCTCGGCACCGTCGGGCTGCGGATCGAGCCGGGCCCGGTCGACAGCGGGGTGGAGTTCCGCCTCGGCATCGAACTCGGCTCGATGCCGCTGGCCTTCCTCAAGGCCATCGAGGAGACGGTCCGGGAGACCCTGCGGCAGGGCCTGCGCGGCTGGGAGGTGATCGACTGCGTGGTCACCCTGACCCACGGCGGGTACTGGGCCCGGCAGAGCCACTCGCACGGCGTGTTCGACAAGAGCATGTCCAGCACCGCCGGGGACTTCCGCAACCTGACCCCGCTGGTCCTGATGGACGCCCTCACCCGGGCCGGCACCCGGGTGCACGAGCCGATGCACCGGTTCCGTCTGGATGTGCCGGCGGACCTGTTCGGCGCGGTGCTGCCGGTGCTGGCCGGACTCGGCGCGGTACCCCGCGGCTCCACGGCGCGCGGCTCGTCGTACGTGGTGGAGGGTGAGGTGCCGGCCGGTCGGGTGCACGCGCTGGAGCAGCGCCTGCCGTCGCTGTCCCGCGGCGAGGGGATGCTGGAGTCGGAGTTCGACCACTATCGGCCGGTGCGCGGGCCGGCGCCGCGCCGGGCCCGCTGGGACCACGACCCGCTCAACCGCAAGGACTACCTGCTGGCGGTGGCGCGCCGGGTCACCGGAGCGGCCCAGGACCGGTGACCGCCGCGCGGCGGGGGTGGCGGGCCCGCACCGCGTCGACGCAGGTGTCCCGGGAGGTCGGCCCGCCGAACCGGAGCCGGTCGTAGCCGGTGAACGCCGGCTCCAGCGCGTCCAGCTCGTCGACCAACGCGTGCAGCCGCACCGACCAGGCCGCCGACCCGGCGTCCGGCTCGTCCGGCGCCGACCGGATCGCCGCGGTCAGCTCGTCCTTGCGCCGGATGCTGTCCGGCGTGACCGAACGCAGGCAGACGTACCGGCCGCTGAGGTAGCCGTCCCACTCCGTCACGCCCTGCGCCGGGTCGGCCCAGTGCCCGACGAACCAGTCGGCCAGCCGCTCCGGGCCGCCCGCCCGCTCGGCCAGCGCCAACAGGTCCGCCGGGACCATCTCCGCGCCGTCCGAGCGCAGATAGCCCGGCAGCGGCAGCCGCCGGTCCAGCATCAGCCGGCGTACGTCGTCCGGGTCCCGCCCGGTCGCCGCGCACAGCTCGTCGAGGACCACGAACTGCCCGCTGACGTACGCGTCGTCCGCCGCCGTCATCGGGTGCTCCCCGTTGACCTCGCGGAACCGCTCCGCCACCCGCCGCTTCCACTCCACCGCCGGCCGCTCCTCCCGCTGGTTCCCGGCAGGCTACGGCTGCGATCCTTCGGCGCTCGCCGAAGCGTGACCGCCGAATATCCATTGCGCCACATCCGCGGGCGACTTACCGTCAACGGGCAACGTCGACCGGATCAACCCAGGGGAGCACGCCGTGACGCAGCACCTTCGCACCAAAACCCCGCGGCCCATGCCGCGCGGTGGTGCGTTGCTGCCCGCCGGCGAGCGAGGCCTGGGTCTCTGCCGGCGGCAGCGGTGGCAATCGGGGTGGCGGCGCGACTAGCGCCAGCGCGACACGCGCAGCCGCCCGCCCCGCGAAGGGACCGGGCGGCTTTTTCGTCGCCCGCTCCCGCCCAGGGGCGTAGCTCAACCCGGTAGAGCACCGGATTCCAAACCCGACGGTTGCAGGTTCGAATCCTGTCGCCCCTGCTCGCATGTCCCGGCCGCGGCCGGCGACGTCGCACCTTCTCAACTCCACAGTGGATGGCATGAACACTGACCCGGCCGGCGCCCTGACGCGCCGGCCGGGGCGACACATCCGGGCCGAGGGAGCTGGCTGACCGGCTCGCCTTGGGCGCGAGAGACACGGGGTTCGATTCCCCGGTCCCGGACTTCACCGGGACGGCGTCCGCCGTCCCGCACGGGCCGTTGGAGCAACTGGCAGCTCACCCGGTTCTCAGCCGGGCGGTTACGGGTTCGAGCCCCGTACGGCCTACGCCTGGTCCCACCCCGGGACCGCCCTCGCGGCTGTAGCGCAGTCAGGCAGCGCGTCACCTCGCCATGGTGAAGATCGCCGGTTCGAATCCGGCCAGCCGCTCGAACACCCCCGACACGAGGAGACGACGATGGGTTACACCCCGCTGGCCGGGACCCGGGCGCCGGTACGGGTCTGGACCGACCCGTACGGCATCGAGCCGCAGGCCGCGCAGCAGCTGCGCAACATCGGCGCACTGCCCTGGGTGCAGGGCGTCGCCGTCATGCCGGACGTGCACTTCGGCAAGGGCGCCACCGTCGGGTCGGTCATCGCGATGCGGCAGGCCGTCTCGCCCGCGGCGGTCGGCGTCGACATCGGCTGCGGCATGTCGGCCGTGCGGACCTCGCTCACCGCGGCCGACCTGCCCGACGACCTCGTCCCGCTGCGTTCGGCCATCGAGGCGGCCATCCCGGTCGGCTTCGCCAAGCGGAACGACCCGGTCGACCCGCGCCGGGTCCGGGGCCTGGAGCAGGCCGGTTGGGACGCGTTCTGGCGGCGCTTCGGTGAGCTGGACCGGAAGGTGGCGCAGCTGGAGCACCGGGCCCAGCAACAGATGGGCACCCTCGGCGGCGGCAACCACTTCATCGAGGTGTGCGTCGAGCAGGGCGGCCCGGACGACGGCCAGGTCTGGCTGATGTTGCACTCCGGTTCCCGCAACATCGGCAAGGAGCTGGCCGAGCGGCACATGGCGGTGGCCCGCGGGCTGCCGCACAACGCCCACCTGCCCGACCGCGACCTCGCGGTGTTCCTCACCGGCACGCCAGAGATGGACGCCTTCCGCCGGGACCTCTTCTGGGCCCAGGAGTACGCCCGGCGCAACCGCGAGGTCATGCTGGCCCTGCTCTGCGGCGTGGTCCGGGACCAGTTCCCGCACGTCACGTACGGGGAGCCGATCAGCTCTCACCACAACTACGTGGCGGAGGAGACGTACGACGGCGTGGACGTGCTGGTGACCCGGAAGGGCGCCATCCGCGCCGGCCGGGGGGACCTGGGCATCATCCCGGGGTCGATGGGCACCGGCTCGTACATCGTGCGCGGCAAGGGCAACCCGGACGCGTACTGCTCGGCCTCGCACGGGGCCGGGCGGCGGATGTCGCGGGGTCAGGCGAAGCGGACGTACAGCACCGCGGACCTGGTCCGGCAGACCGCCGGCGTGGAGTGCCGCAAGGACGCCGGGGTGGTCGACGAGATCCCCGGCGCGTACAAGGACATCACCAAGGTGATGGCGCAGCAGGACGACCTGGTCGAGGTGGTCGCGCAACTCAAGCAGGTGGTCTGCGTGAAGGGTTAGACCGACCGGCGCCCGAGGGGGGCGCCGGTCGTACGCCCCGGTGGCTCAGTGGAAAGAGCGCCGCTCTACACGGCGCATGCGGGTCGCAGATCGCGGCGAACCGCGCTGTCTTACCCCGGCGGTAGCGTGGACGCGCACGGACGCGCGAGGGAGGACGAATCGTGCCGAACAGCCGGGAGAAGGTCAGCGTCACCTGCGCCGAGTGCGGCTACACGCGGTCTGTGCGCGCGGTGCTGGTCCGCGGCTTCGACGCGCTGGTGTGCGCCCGGCACCGCCTCCCCGGTCCGCCGGCCTCGTTGGTCGTGCCCGCCGGTCACGTCGTGACCGTCACCCCGAACGTCGCCGGATATTTCACCGGCCACACCGTCAGCGAGCCGACCCCGGCCGAGGCGCGCTCGCTCTGGCGTGCCGCGGCGCTCGCCGCCGCCGCAGCCGACCGTCCCGCCCCGCCGCTGCCGCCGGTCGCGGACGTGCCGGCCTGGCAGCCGGTCGTCGACGCGCTCACCGCCGAGCTCGGTCCCGACGGCTGGGAGCTCGCCGACGCCGCCTCCGAACGCGGCCGCCGGGGCCGGGTGTGGACAGTGAAGATCTACACCGACTTCGGCTGGGCCGGGTTCCTCGCCGGGTCGCCTGGGCGGATCGCCGCAGATCTGGCGGCGATCCGCGACGACTACGCCCGGCAGACTGCCGCCGCCGGGCTGACCTGTCCCCGCTGCGACGCCGACCTGTCCCCGGCCGCGCCGGCCACTCGCTGTGGCTGCGGCTCGATTGCCTGGCATCCGGTCGCCTGGACCGCTGGTGACCTGGTGTCGGCGATCGCCGACGTGCTGGCCCACGTCGACGGTGCCCCATCGTATGAGGTCGCCGCCGAGCAGGTGTTGCTCACCTGCCTGCTCGAACCCCACATCGAGTGGGACGCGGGCGAGCCGCCGTGGGTAGCGGGCACCTTCGACGACGTTGCGGCAGCGCTGCGGGTGCTCGTTCCGGGCGCGCGCTGGGCGACGATCGGTGGACGATTGTGCGGAGTGCTGCCAGTGGGGGTCCGTTGGGAGGGCGGCCCTGCGGCCCAGCTGCGCCAGGCGGCGAGTGTCCTCGGGTACCAGATGGTCCGCGTCCACCCGATCGGTTCCCTGCGCATCCCCTGCCTAGCGGGGGGTGAAGACACCGACCACGACCTGCCGACGTGGTTCGACGTCACCGCCGCGGGCGAGGGCTGGCAGTTGCGTATCGACGCCGACGCCGGCCGGCTGTGGCAGCGGTGCGTTGACGAGCACCCGGACGTGGACGACACCGACCTCGACGAGGCCGTCGGTGAGGTGCTGGGCGACGCCATGCTGTCCAGGGATCGCGCGGTGTGGGCGGTAGCCACGTCATGGTGGGAAGGCGTCCTCGCGGTCGCGCGCCCGATCGACGACCCGTTCGACGCTGCGGCGCTGTGGGCGGCGCTACGCGAGGGCGTCGAGGCGGTAGCTACCCTTCACGCCACCGCCACCACCCGCGTCACCGCCTTTTTACGCGGTGCCGAGTAGCCGTCCGCAGCCGCCGCCTCGGACTAGCCCGATACCACGCGGTCATCCCAACGGACTCAGAAGGGCGGATCGATCTGACACTCGCTCGTTTCTGCAAGCGGAGGACGGCTGCCAACCAGCAGGACAGGGCCCGCTTTAGGGTTGTCGAAGTGTTCAAGGTTGTCACCTCGAAAACCGCAGAAAACCACTTCATCGAGGTCTGCGTCGAGCAGGGCGGTCCGGACGACGGCCAGGTCTGGCTGATGTTGCACTCCGGTTCCCGCAACATCGGCAAGGAGCTGGCCGCGCGGCACATGGCGGTGGCCCGCGGGCTGCCGCACAACGCCCACCTGCCCGACCGCGACCTCGCGGTGTTCCTCACCGGCACGCCAGAGATGGACGCCTACCGCCGGGACCTCTTCTGGGCCCAGGAGTACGCCCGGCGCAACCGCGAGGTCATGCTCGCCCTGCTCTGCGGCGTGGTCCACGACAAGTTGCCGAACGTGACCTATGGCCAACCGATTTCATGCTTTGCGGCTGAGACGCTGGTTATGACCGACTCGGGTTCTCGGCCCATCCAAGAGTTGGCGGGCGGTGTGCACACCTTGCTGACCGCGGGCGGCAGATGGGTGAAGGCTCCGGTTCAATCTTTCGGACATCAGCGGCTCTTCGAGGTGACGGTCGGCCGGTATGGCGAGGAAAGAGTCATCCGGGCGACGGCGGAGCACCGCTGGCTGCTGCGCCCCAAGGTGGCCCACAATCGTGCTGAGGCACCAACAGTTGGGCTTCGTGTGGGTGATCGGCTGGCGTACACCTTCCCGATGAGGCCTGCCAGGCTAAAGGTTCATCGTAGGGGTGTCGCCCGCGGCTTCGTCTTCGGCGACGGATCCATCAGCGGGCACAGCCTTGCGCATGCCAACTTCTACGGCGGTAAGGACGAGGCACTGCTCCCCTACTTCGACAACGCGGAGCGGGTGCATAGCTACTACTACGTCTATACGCCCGGCGATCCTAACCACAAGAAGCATCTTCCTGCACGGGAAGTAGATGCCGAGCGGCTTGAGAGCGGCGAGATCAAGTCGTATCGGCGATTGGGAGGGCTGCCCCGTGAGTGGAAGTTGGAGCGTCCGCCCTTGGATAGCCATCCGGATGAGCTGTACAGTTGGCTTGCTGGCTATTTTGCCGCCGATGGCGACGTTGGCAAGACGGGTCGTCCGTCGATTTGGTCCGCCGACCGCAGTAATCTCGAGTTCTTCAAGACGGCTTGCGATCTCCTCGGCATCTGGACCCTCCCGATCCGTACGAGGTGGCGCAAGGGTTTTGGTGAAGTAGATTCTTCGATCTGTGTCATGGGGATCTCTCGGGCTGACCTGACCGCCGATTTCTTCATCCACGAGGAGCATCGCAAGCGCTGGGGCGGCAACCGTGAAGCCGTTGAACGGAGGGGTTGGACGGTACGCCAGGTTCGCGAGACCGACGCGGTTGAGGAAGTCTTCTGCGCTGTCGTTGACGACACGCATTCCTTCGCGCTTGACGGCAACATCCTCACTGGAAACTGTCGTCACAACTGCGTGGCGGAGGAGAGGTACGACGGCGTGGACGTGCTGGTGACCCGGAAGGGCGCCATCCGCCCGGCCGGGAGGACCCGCCTCTGACAAGTTGATTTCGGCGAAAGCATCCACTGTGGTCCTCCGCCGGAGGACGCGGGTCCAGCTGCTGCTCATAACGGCGGCCCGCCCGGTTCGACCCCGGGTCCGGCGACGCAACTCCTGCGGTGGGGGCGGTCAGCCGCCGGCCCTGCCCTCGACCGGCGACATGTGCTCGTACGCGATCGCCGGCCTCCCCGGGACGGGAAGGCCGGCGATCGGGCGCGCGTATGGGTCGTCAGCCCATGTGCACGGCGTTGGCCGTGGACAGGTGCTCCTTGCGGACCTTGATCAGCAGCAGGGTGGCCAGCTCGGAGAGCAGGATCAGCGCCGCGCCCCAGGCGAACGCCACGGTGTAGCCGTGCACCAGCGCCTTGACCTGGGTCATCGGGTCGGGGACCCGGCCGACCAGGTACGCGGTGACCGCGCTGGTGTACATGGTGTTCAGCAGGGCGGTGCCGAGTGATCCGCCGACCTGCTGGGTGGCGTTGAGGGTGGCGCTGGCGGCGCCCGCGTCGTGCTCGGGCACCCCGACCAGGGCGAGGCTGGACAGCGGCACGAAGGTGAAGCCGAGGCCCATGCCGAGGATCACCTGGGCGGGGAGCAGGTGGCTGACGAAGGACGTGTCCACGTCGATCTGGGTCAGCGAGAGCATCGCGGCGGCGGCGAGCACCGCGCCGGCCACCATCAGCGGCTTCGCGCCGAGGCGGGGCAGCAGCTGGCTGGCCACGCCCGCGGCGACGAGGACGCTGCTTCGCTCTGGCCTCGGAAATATGAGCCAAGTCGCAGAACCCCTGCGAAACGAATCCGTTCCGCAGGGGTTCACCGAGGGTTCACCGATTCGCGGCGATGAAGGCGTCTCGTCCACACCCGGCACCCGACTTCGCTACCGTCGGAGGGTGGTCGAGGTGAACCTGCGCCTGCGTGGCGGGCCGTACGACGGGCAGACCGTGGGCTGGGACGTGCCGGACGCGGACGACCCGCCGATGTCGTACGCGCTGAAACTCCACGGACCACACGAGACCACGGAGATCTTCGAATACCGCCGGGCGGAGCGCGCGCCGGAGGGCGCCGCCGAGGACTGGATCTACGAGGCGCCCGCCGTCGGGCCGCGGTAGGCGAGCGGTCGCGACGTGAGCGAGCTGCTGGAGGACGGCGACATCTACTTCCTCTACCGGCCGCGGGTGGGCGAGCGGCAGGTGGAATCGCTGAGCGAGGTGCAGCGGTTGCTGGTGGTGTTGCATCCGTGGCACGGGCGACGGCGTCTGCGGCTGCTCGTGGTGGGCCGCAAGCGCCTGCCCGAGATCGACGAGCACGACCGTTTCTGGGCGTTCGTCGACACCGTGGTGAGCCGGCCGGAGGAGCTCTACGAGGCGCTCCGACCGCACCGGTACGGGACGAAGACGCGTGGTGAGCGGTTCCAGCCACCGGCTCGGCCGGTGGCTGAGGGCGCGTACTGCCTCACCCGGCACGACGACCACACTCATTTGGCGTATCAGCTCGAGCTTCCCCACCGTACCGGCCCGCCGCAGCAGGAGCTCCGGATCGAACCGGAGGCGAGTTACATCGTCACGGTGAAGAATCCGCGGGCGCCGTCGCCGCCGGGAGTCGGTCTGCCCGGCCCGGGTCGGGCGGAGCTCCCCGCCGACCTGCAGGAGCGCTTCTCCACCCGCCGGTTCGCGCCACTCGATCCGCCCAGGTTCCTCGACCACGCAGGCGTGGAGATGGTGCTGATCGGGGTGGGCCACGACGCGTCGGCGGAACTCGGGATCGACCTCGACGCCGAGGTCGAGCGGGCGGCCCGGAACACGATCTTCGAGGATCTGCGGATCGGCCGCGCGGAGCGGTCGTCCGCTCCGCTGCTCACCGCCCGGTGGCAGTGACAGCCTCCCGCACTCACCTGCTGGCGGCGACGAGCATGACCGGGATCGCCACCACGTTGATCCGGCTCCCGTCGCGCGCCGAGACCTCGTACACCTCGACGGTTCCCGGCCCGGTGGCGGCCAGCCGGTAGCCGACGGTGGCCCGGTAGTCGCCGCGGCAGCCGGAGCCGCAGGCGGCCGTGGTGAACCCCGTGCCGATCTCCCGGCCCGCCGCGTCCAGGATCCGGACGCTGACCGTCGCCTCGAAGACCTCCGCGGTACCGGTCACCGTCACCGGGCTGGTGAGCCGGTCGCCCACCGACGGGCCGGTCACCACGATCGCCGGCAGCAGGTCGGCGTAGTCGCCGCGCCCGGTCGGCGCGGCGTCGGACGGGGTGAAGGCGACCCGGCGGACGGTGGCGAACTGGGTCAGCGTCCAGACCACCTGAGCCCGGCGGAGCCGGACGGTCGCCGGGCCGCCGTCGCCGAAACCGGCCGGCGGGGCCAGCGTGGCGACCCCGCCGGCGATGCGCACCACCTGGCCACCGGCGGGCACCCGGGTGGTCAGGCCGGCCGCCGCCTCGGCCCGGGACGGTCCGGCGGCCAGCTCGGTGAGCGCCAGCCGGGACGTGGCGAGAGTGGCCGGCAGCGTACGCCGGGTCGGCACGAGCTTCCCGTCCCGGACGAACCAGAGCTGCACGGTGATCGTCCCCGTCGGGCTCGGCTCGGCGGGGCCGGGCGGCGGCGTCGTACCGGCGGACGTCGGCGGGGGACGATGGCTCGGCGGGGTGGTGGCCGAGGGCGGGCCCGGGCTCGCGCCGCTCGGGCTGCCGGCGGCGGTGGGGGAGGGGCCGGCTGGCGCCGGCCCCTCCCCCACC
>NZ_JAPFQV010000054.1:0-44417 GCF_033804685.1 Micromonospora sp. RTP1Z1 | reverse complement strand
AGGGCACCCTTGCCGGCCTTGTCGAGGGTCTCGTACTCGGCCAGGATCCGCGCCTTGTACGCGGCGGTGTATGTCCTTGTTCGGGGCTTTGCTGGCACCTCGGGGTCGGGTACCGGGTGATGCGATGTCACGGGGGTGGATCTCCTCGCACGCCCTCACGGGTCAGAGTTTCAGCAGGTCACCCTGCCTTCCCCAAGGATGACACAGAGGGATCCGCTTCTAGCCGATGTGCGGACGTTCGCTCGGTCGCCCTGGCGGAGGCTTGTAGGCACAACGTGCGCCACCTCAGTCGTAGGTCTGCGATGTCGCGGCTCGCTACGGGAACAGTCGTTGGGTGCGGTGGGCTTATCCGTCGGCGCCCTGGATCTTCTCGGCACCGCGCAGCGCGGCTGAGATCGCGCCCATGCCCGTACGCTTCCCGCCCGACGTGCTCGCCGACGTCAAACGCCGCGACGAGGCCGACGACTGATCGGTGGCCTCGTGGACCGCTGCGCTGTCGAGCACGAGCTCAACCGGACGACGTGACCGAGGACCACACGCCGAGCCACTGCTCGGCGCCGTAGCCCTCGTACCGCTCCACCTCGGTGAACCCCAGCTTCGCCGCGAGGCGCATCGAGCGCTCGTTGGCGGTCTGGGTGCGCAGCACCACCCGCTCGCCGGGAAGCGCGTCGGCGAACCAGTCGAGTGCCGCTGCGCACGCCTCGGCGCCGTACCCGCGTCCCCACGCCTCCGGCAGGAACAGGTAGCCGAGCTCGGCCTCCCCGACATCCGGACGGACGTGCCCCGGACTCTCGGCGTCGTGCCGATCGAGCTTGACCATGCCGATCATCGCTCCGTCGAGATCGATCACGAAAAGGCCAGGCCGCCGTTCGGATATCTCGGGCACCCCGTGCTCAAGCTCATCACGCGGTCGAGGGCCACCGAGGTAGGTATGCACCTCCGGTGAGGCGAGCAACTCGATGAACGCCGCACGGTCCCGGGCCTCGGACTCACGGAGCACGAGCCGCTCGGTCCTGATCGGGGCAGGCGGCCAGGCGACGGGTCCGAGCTCAGTCACGGTGGGCAACCTACCCAATGAATCTGGCTCTCGCCCTACGGCGCACCAGAGCACGACGACATAGCTAACCCACATGTCCGCTCACGTCGCGAACGGTGCTGGAACGGGCTGGCTCCACGTGTCGGTCAGCCGGCGAGCTGGTCGCGGCGGCGGGTGAGGTAGGCCCGCTCCGCGGGGTTGCCGGCGAGACCGATGGCCCGGTCGTACGCCGACCGCGACTCGCCGCCGCGCCCGAGTCGCCGCAGCAGGTCGGCGCGCGCGGCGTGGAAGGCGTGGTAGCCGTCAAGGACCTCGCCGAGCCGGTCGACCTCGGCCAGCCCGACCCCGGGGCCGTCGACCTCGGCGACCGCGACCGCCCGGTTGAGCCGCACGATCGGCGAGGGATCGAGCAGCACCATCTGGCCGTAGAGGGCGACGATCGTGGACCAGTCGGTGTCTCGGGCGGACGGGGCATCCGTGTGGACCCCGTTGATCGCGGCCTGCAGCTGGTAGCGCCCAGGTGCGTCACCGCCGGCCGCCACCGCCTCGAGCCGCTCGCGGACCAGGGCCTTGCCCTCGGCGATGAGGGTGCGGTCCCACGCGCCGCGATCCTGCTCGTCGAGGGTCACCAGCTCCCCGGTGCGGGACACGCGCGCCAGCCGCCGGGCGTCGGTGAGGAGCATCAGGGCAAGCAGACCGGCCACCTCGCCGTCGTCCGGGAGGAGAGCTCGGAGCAGGCGGCCGAGGCGGATCGCCTCGTCGGTGAGGTCGCCGCGCAACGGGTCGTCCCCCTCACCGGCGAGATAGCCCTCGTTGAAGACGAGATAGACGACCGCGAGCACGCCGGTGAGCCGCTCGCGGATGTCGTCGGCCGAGGGCACCCGGTAGGGAATGTGCGCCGCCTTGATCTTTGCCTTGGCGCGAGTGATCCGCCGCGCCATCGTGGTCTCCTGCACCAGAAAGGCGCGGGCGATCTCGGGGACGGTGAGGCCGCCGAGCAGGCGCAGGGTGAGCGCCACCCGGGCCTCCATCGCGAGCGCAGGGTGGCAGCAGGTGAAGACCAGTCTGAGCCGGTCGTCCTCGACCGGGCCGGTCGGCTCAGGAGGGGTGTCGTCGTACACGATCCGGGCCGCCTGGTGCTTGGCGTCGCGCTGCGACTCGCGACGGAGCCGGTCGATCCCCTTGCGGGTCGCGGTGGTGGCGAGCCAACCGCCGGGATTGGACGGTACGCCCTCGCGCGGCCACCGCTCTGCAGCCGCTACGAACGCCTCGGCCGTCGCTTCCTCGGCGACGTCGAGGTCGCCGAAACGGCGCGCGAGGCCGGCGACCACCCGCGCCCACTCCTCGTGGTGGACACGGATGATCGCCTGCTCGACGGTGGGACCAGTCACGGCGCCAGCAGCGCTCGGACGAATTCCCCGGTTCGGAAGGGACGCACCTCGACCTCGCCGCGGCACGCTTTCGACCCCTCGGCGGCAAGCGCCAGGGCCACGTCGAGGTCGGCCGCCTCGATGACCCAGAAGCCGCCGAGGTACTCCTTCGTCCCCAGGTAGGGCCCGTCGGTGAAGGCCGGCTTCTCGCCCTGCCCGTCGACGGTGGTGGCGGTCGTCGCGGGCTCCAGGCCATCGGCGAAGACGAAGTGACCGTCCCTCTGGAGCCTCTCGGTGAAGGCACCGGTGTCGGCGAACGCCTGCAGCATGGCCTCCCGGGAGGGGTAGTTGCCGAACTCGGTGCGCTCGGCCGGTCCGTAGACGGACAGCAGGTACCTGGGCACCGCGCTCACTTCTCCCTTGAGCCGTTACGCCGGGCCTGCCCGGGACCTCGGAACCGGTGCACCTCCTGCGGCCAGTCGAGCACGGTCGCGAGCCTGCCGGCCCAGTATCGCGCCGCCGCGTCGTCGGGCACGTCCACGACGGCGAAGCCGCCGAGGTGCTCCTTGGTCTCGACGTACGGGCCGTCGGTGAAGACGGGCTTGCCGTCAACCGGCTCGACACTGCAGACCGCGGTGGACCGGTCGAGCCCGCCGTTGGTGAAGATCAGGACACCGTCGGCCTGCATCTCCTCGATCACGGCCCGGGCGGCCGTGCCCTTCTCGCGCAGCTCCTCCGCCGTGTGGTCGGGCACCCACTCATCGTTGAAGGTGATCAGGTACTCCGTCATGGTCGTCTCCTCCCAGTCCCGGACGAGGGCCTTTCCCGACTCCTCGTGTCCGGCGGCCCAGCCGGCCGCCGCACACTGGTTCCACGAACGGCTACACCTTGATACGACACCATCCCGGAAACTCCTTTTCAAGGCAGCCCCGGCGAGTGACTGAGGAAGGATCGACCTCCGTCCTTCGAAACGCACACTCGCCCGCCTGGCCGGTGGTGATCACGGCGTGCAACTGGCGCAGGATCGCCGCGGCGATCACGGTCTGGGCTTGGGTTGCGGTGAGTTGTTGGTCTCCCGCGTCGTCAGGTGGTGGTAGCGGGCCGCGTAGACGGCGTTGCCGCGCTGGGCGCCCCAGACCGCCCGCCAGGCGGCCAGACGCAGCGCGGGCCGGCCCTGGCCGGTGAGTTTGGTGCGACCAACGAAGATGCCCGACAGTTTCGAGCAGGACTCCCTGAGATCCGGCTTCACGATCTCCGGCACACCTGCTTAACGCTTCTACTCAGCCTTGGAACCCCGCCGCACATCGCTCAAGCCATCGCCGGTCACTCACACGTGGATGTCACGATGATGATCTACACGCACACCGGGATGACCGAGCAGACGGAGGCCCTGCGGAAGCTCGGCGAAGCATTCGGCTCAACCGGTTGATGTCAGAGATGGATGTCAGACGCTCACCCGCCCGTGCAAGTTGCCTCGCTTCTGGCGGGTTTTGGCTGGTCAAGTGGTGGTGGGCGCGGCAGGTTTCGAACCTGCGACCCCTCGCTTGTAAGGCGAGTGCTCTCCCACTGAGCTACGCGCCCGGAACGCCCGTACGGCGGGCCGGTGGCTGGCAAGCTTACCTGCCGGTCACCGGCCCGGTCGAACGGTATGCCCGGTTCTGGGATCAGGCGGCGGCGGTCTCGGCGAGCGCCTTGCGCCAGCCCTCCTGGTCCCGCGCCTCGCCCGGCATGTTCATCTCGGCGAACCGGACCACGCCGGCCCTGTCGATCACGAAGGTGCCCCGGTTGGCGATGCCCGCCACGTCGTTGAAGACGCCGTACGCCTGGGCCACCGCGCCGTGCGGCCAGAAGTCGGCCAGCAGCGGGAACTGGTAGCCCTCCCGGTCGGCCCAGATCTTGTGGGCGTAGACCGAGTCGACGCTGACGGTCAGCACCTGGACGTCGTCGTTCACGTACTCATTGAGGTTGTCCCGCACCTCGCACAGCTCGCCCTGGCAGATGCCGGTGAAGGCGAGCGGGTAGAAGACCAGCAGCACGGTGCGCTTGCCGCGGAAGTCGGAGAGCCGGACCTCCTGGTTGTTCTGGTCCTTCAGCACGAAGTCCGGCGCCTCGGCGCCAACCTCAATGGTCATGCGAGCTCCTCGGGGTCGAGTCTGGAGATGATCAGCCTGCCACATCCGGCGGCGGAGGCCGTCGGGGCGCGGAAGGTCGGCTACTTCTTCGCCTTGGACCCACGCCGGAGCACCAGGCGGGCACCGCTCCAGTCGCGGCCCGCGTTGATGGTGGAGGTCTGCTGGAGCCCGGCGGTCTGCGCGCTCTCCGCGACCTCGCTCGGCTCGACGTGGCCGTCCCGCCCGGCCTTGGGCGTCAGAAGCCACACCACCCCGTTGTCGGCCAGCGGCCCGAGGGCGTCGACGAGGAGCTCGAAGAGGTCACCGTCGCCATCGCGGTACCAGACGAGCACCGAGTCGACCACCTCGTCGGTGTCCTCGTCCACCAGATCTCCACAGCGGTCGGTCAGGGCGTCCCGGAGATCCTGGTCGACGTCGTCGTCGTACCCCATCTCCATGACGACCATGCCCGGCTCGATCCCGAACCGGTCCGCCAGGCTACGTACCCCGTCGGCGGCCTGACCAGCGGTCGCGCTCACTGTCGCGTGCCTCCTCATCTCATCCCTGCTCGCGACGTCGTATGACGCCGTCGGGCCAAGTCCACACAGTTGTGGCTCCCTGCGCAAGTGGCGCACCGGGTGGAACGGAATTTACCGTGCCAGCAGGGTACGGGCACCCTGGGTAATGGCTTCCTCGGAGACCAGAACCTGACGTGCCGCCGGACCTAATGGTACAAACGAGTCAACTGCCGCCACCCGCCGCGCCGCACCCACGTATCCGGCGTCGACCAGCGCGGCGATCACCCCCTCGCCCACCCCGCCCGACCGGCGGGTCTCGTCGACGACCAGCACCCGGCCAGTCGCCGAGGCCTCCCGGATGATGTCCGCCACCGGCAGCGGGGCGAGCCAGCGCAGGTCCACCACCCGGGTGCCGATCCCCTCGTCGGCGAGGCTGGCCGCCGCCCGCAGCGACATCCGCACCCCGTTACCGAACGTGATGATCGTGACATCCTCGGCCGAACCGACCCCGTACACCCGGGCCCGGCCGATCGGGACGTGGCCGGCCGCCCACGCACCCGGTTCGGCGTACTCGCCGAGCCACTCCCCGTCGCCGTCGGCGTACAGGTCCCGGGTGTGGTAGAGCGCGATCGGCTCCAGGAAGGCGCAGACGCTGCCGTCCACCGCCGCGGCTGCCAGGCAGGTCCGCAGCATGGGCGCGGCGTCGCCCGGCCGCGCCGGCACCGCGATCACCAGGCCGGGCACGTCCCGCAGTACGGCCACCGAGTTGTCGTTGTGGAAGTGCCCTCCGAACCCCTCCTGGTACGCCAGCCCGGCCACCCGCACCACCATCGGGTTGCGGAACGCGCCGCCGGAGAAGAACTGCATGGTGGCCGCCTCGCCGCGCAGCTGGTCCTCGGCGTTGTGCAGGTACGCCAGGTACTGGATCTCGGGCACCGGCAACATCCCGGCGATCCCCGCGCCCAGCCCCAGCCCGAGGATCGAGGTCTCGTCGAGGAGCGTGTCGAAGACCCGGGCCGCGCCGAACTTGTCCCGCAGCCCCTTCGTCACCCCGTACACCCCGCCCTTGGCGGCGACGTCCTCGCCGAACACGGCCATCCGGGGGTGGTCCAGCATCCCGTCGGCGAGCGCCGCGTTGATGCTCTGCGCCAGGGTGAGCGGACCGGTCAGCTCCGGCGGTTTGCCGCCGAACGCCGCGGCCCGCGCGCCCGCGTTCGGCCCGGCCGCCCGGGCCGCCGCGTCGGCCACCGTTCGGCAGATCCGCACCGGCCGGCGCGGGGCCAGCGCCGCCACCACCTCGGCCGCCGACGCGAGCTTCGGCTCGTCGAGCACCTCCTCGGCCACCCGGCGGACCTGCCAGCCCCGCTCGTCGTACCGGGTGAGCAGCTCCTCGCCGGTGGCGAAGCCGCCCTCGACCAGCAGCCGCGCGGTGGCCAGCAGCGGGTCCCGCTCGGCGTCGGCGGCGATCTCCGCCGGGCTCCGGTACGCGGTCTCCGCGTCCGGACCGGCGTGCCCCATCAGCCGTACGGTGGTCAGGTGCAGCACGGCGGGCCGCCGGTGCCGGCGCACCCAGGCCGCCGCCTCCCCCGCCACCCGGTACGCCTCGACCGGGTCGGCCCCGTCCGCGGCGAAGTAGCGGATCCCCGGTCGGGCGCGCAGCGTCGCCGCCACCCAGCCCTTCGGCGAGCGCACGCTGATGCCGAGGCCGTTGTCCTCACAGACGAAGAGGACCGGGATGCGCAGGCCGGTGTGGTCGTACCAGCCGGCGGTGTTGAACGCGACGGTGGCGCTGGCGTGGTTGACCGAGGCGTCACCGAACGAGCAGACCACGATCGCGTCCGGCGGCCACGGCGCGCCGGTGACCTCCGCGGCCGGCATCGGCGACCCGGCACGCCGTCCGCCGCCGACCCGGCGCAGCCGTTCCAGGGCCAGCCCCATCCCGACCGCCCGGGGCAGGTGGGAGGCGATGGTGGAGGTGGTGGGGATGACGGCCAGGTCGGCCCGGCCGAACACCTTGTGCCGGCCACCGGCGATCGGCTCGCGGGCCGAGGCGACCATTCCCCGGAGCACGTCCCGGGCCGCCTCGACGTACGCGTCCTCGGCGACCGCGGCCGGCTCGCCGAGCACCGCCTCGCCGGTGGCGTCGACCGCGACCCCGGCGCCGACCGGCGCGCCGGCCGCCTCGACGGCATCGGCATCGGCATCGGAGTCGGCGTTCCGGTCCGGCGCGGCAAGGTCCCGGTCGTCGTCCCGTGCCGCGGTCCCCGACGGCGGTTCGACGGTCTCCGCCGCCGGCGGCGCGGGGTCGGTCCCGGCCCGGCCGGAGTCGCCCGCCTCGGCGGCGGCGGGCAGGTCGGCGCTGGGCGGGTCGGCGCTGGGCAGGCCGTCCCGCTCAAGGGCCTCGCTGTCCGGCGGCGCACCGGCCGGAGCGACCTCGTCGGTGCCGTCGGCGACCGGCGAGTCGTCGTCGGACGGTCCGACGTCGTCGGCGGAGCCGGTCGCGTCGGCGACCCGGTCACCGGCCGGGAAGGTCCCGGCGGCCTGGGCGGCGCGGACGCAGTAGAAGGCGCCGGAGCGGTAGTGCAGGAGGGCGGGGTCGGTGGGCCGCAGGGCGGCGGCCACCGCCGCGTTGCCCTCGTGCCCGGCGGAGCCGATGGTGTAGAAGCCCTCGCCGAAGCTGCGCAGCCAGCGCCCGGCGAGGTCCAGCAGTCGACTGGTGACCTGGGCGTCGAAGAGGGCCAGCGCCTGTGCTCCGGTCAGCGGCGCGCCCTCGGTGAGCGGCTCGTCGAGGTCACGCCGCTGGGCGGGGAGACCGAGCGCGCCCAGGGCCTCCCGGAACCGGTCGTCGAGATCTTGCGGGGTGGTCACGTCGGACAGCATTACCGACGAAGGGGCGCCTCGCCCACTCGGACACGATCCGCCCGCCGAGGCTCACTCGTCGCCGCACTGCTCCGGGCAGCCGCCGTCGGAGACCTTCCAGACCAGCTCACGAAGGGCGGACAGCTCGCCGGCGGTGAGCCCGCCCAACAGTCGCGAATCGGACATCACCTGGTGCACCCGGTCCCGCATCCGCCGGCCGGCGTCGGTCACCACGAGGGTCTTCTGGCGCCGGTCGGCCGGGTCGACCCGCCGCTCCACCAGGCCGGCCTGCTCCAGCTTGTCGACCAGCCCGGTGACGTTGGAGCGGTCGCAGCGCAGCTGCTCGGCGAGGTCCCGGGCGGGCAGCGGCCGGTCCGGGTCAAGCTCGTGCAGCGCGCGGGCGACGGCCGGCGTGAGTCCCAGCTCGGAGATCTCCACGTCCTGGTAGTGCCGGATCGCCGAGGCGATGTGCATGATCCGGCGCACCGCGTCCCCGGCCAGGCCGGAGCGGTCGCCGGCGTCGGGGCCGGCGGTGGGGACGGTGGGTTGCGCCATGTCTCACACCTTACTTGCCGGTAACTGGTTGATTACGTCTGCTATTGACGTATTGCTCCGACTCGCCGGGACCGCCGACGACAACAGCGAGCCTGAGGGGCGCAGATTCACGGAAAGAGTGGCCATTCCGCCCGGGATGGCCGCTCTTTCCGTGAATGAGGGCCTAACCGGGCCGGCGGCCGGCGCTGTGGGGCGGGTCGGGAGGTGGCCGGGAGGGTCAGGCTGGGAGGAAGGAGAGGCGGACCTTGCGGGTGGGGTTGTCGCCGTTGGTGTCGACCAGGCAGATCGACTGCCAGGTGCCGAGCGCCAGTCGACCGTCGATCACCGGCAGGGTCGCGTACGGCGGGATGAACGCGGGCAGCACGTGGTCCCGCCCGTGACCGGGTGAGCCGTGCCGGTGCCGCCAGCGGTCGTCGGTGGGCAGCAGATCGTCGATCGCCCGCAGCAGGTCGTCGTCGGAGCCGGATCCGGTCTCGATGACGGCCAGCCCGGCGGTCGCGTGCGGCACGAACACGTGCAGCAGGCCGTCGCCCTGGCCGGAGACGAACTGCTCGGCCTCGGCGGTGATGTCCCGGACGGTCGGCCGGGACCCGGTCTGGACGGTGATCACCTCACTGCGCATACGGCGCATTCTGCCGCAGCGGATCAGTTCCCGCCGCCACCTCCGCCGCCCGACCAGCCTCCGCCGTCACCGCCGCCCGACGAGCCCCCACCGTCACCGCCGCCGGACCAGCCGCCACCGGAGCCGCCGTCGCAGGCCGGCCCGTCGGGCCGCCCGGAGCGATCGTCGTAGCCGCTGACGTCCGTGCCGAAGCCGAAGGCCCCGGTCGGGCCGCCCACCGATCCCTCGAACCGGTACCCGCCGGCCGGGGGCCGCGACGCGACCGCGGACCTCCGTCCGAGGGTTGCCAGGCCCGCACCGAGCAGGACCAGGCCGAGCAGACCGAAGGGCGCCAGGGCCAGCTGACCCCGGTACAGGCCGGCCAGCGCGACCACCAGTCCGAGGCCACCGAGGAGGGCCACGCCGGCCCCGAGAACCAGCCGCGTCGTCATGGCCGCACGGTAGGAGGTCGGGGCAAGGGCCGGCCGGCCGGCCGGCGGCGCACTCGAGGATCGCTCAAAGTTACCGGTGGGTACCTGTGTTCAGCGTCGCGTCTGGGGGAGGGAGACGTGACGACGAGCGCCACCAGGGGGCAGGATGGCGCTAGAGACCTATCCCACACACAACCGAGGAAACGCCTGTGGCTACGGAACGCAAGCGCCCGGTGATCACCGCTGGTCTGCCGAGCCAGCTTCCGGACATCGACCCTGAAGAGACCGGCGAATGGGTCGAGTCGCTCGACGGTGTCATCGACGAGCGCGGAACCAAGCGCGCCCGGTACGTCATGCTGCGCCTGCTGGAGCGGGCCCGCGAGCGCCAGGTCGGGGTGCCCTCCCTGACCACCACCGACTACATCAACTCCATCCCGCCGGAGCGCGAGCCCTGGTTCCCGGGTGACGAGCACATCGAGCGGCGGATCCGGGCCTACATCCGGTGGAACGCCGCCATGCTGGTGCACCGGGCCCAGCGCCCGGGGATCGAGGTCGGCGGGCACATCTCGACCTTCGCCAGCTCCGCGTCGCTCTACGAGGTGGGCTTCAACCACTTCTTCCGCGGCAAGGACCACCCGGGCGGCGGCGACCACATCTATTACCAGGGCCACGCCTCCCCCGGCATGTACGCCCGCGCGTACCTTGAGGGCCGGCTGAGCGAGAACCAGCTCGACGGCTTCCGCCAGGAGCTGTCCCACCCGGACGGCGCGCTGCCGTCGTACCCGCACCCCCGGCTGATGCCGGACTTCTGGGAGTTCCCCACCGTCTCCATGGGTCTCGGCGGCCTGAACGCGATCTACCAGGCCCGGTTCAACCGTTACCTGCACCACCGCGGCATCAAGGACACCTCTGACCAGCACGTCTGGGCGTACCTGGGCGACGGCGAGATGGACGAGCCGGAGACGCTCGGCGCGATCGGTGTGGCCGCCCGCGAGGAGCTGGACAACCTCACCTTCGTGATCAACTGCAACCTCCAGCGCCTGGACGGTCCGGTCCGCGGCAACGGCAAGGTCATGCAGGAGCTGGAGGCGTTCTTCCGGGGTGCCGGCTGGAACGTGATCAAGGTGGTCTGGGGCCGCGAGTGGGACCCGCTGCTCGCGGCGGACACCGACGGCGCGCTGGTCAACCTGATGAACACCACGCCCGACGGTGACTATCAGACCTACAAGGCGGAGTCCGGGGCGTACGTCCGGGAGCACTTCTTCGGCCGCGACCAGCGGACCCGCAAGATGGTCGAGCACCTCAGCGACGACGAGATCTGGAACCTCAAGCGGGGTGGGCACGACTACCGAAAGCTCTACGCGGCCTACAAGGCGGCGATGGAGCACACCGGTCAGCCGACGGTGATCCTGGCCAAGACGATCAAGGGCTGGACGCTCGGCTCGCACTTCGAGGCCCGCAACGCCACCCACCAGATGAAGAAGCTGACCCTGGAGGACCTGAAGCTCTTCCGGGACCGGCTCTACCTGGACATCCCGGACAAGCAGCTGGAGGACAACCCCTACCTGCCGCCGTACTTCAACCCGGGTGAGAAGTCCGAGGAGATCCAGTACCTGAGGGAGCGGCGGCAGCAGCTCGGCGGGTACCTGCCGTCCCGGCGGACCAGCACCAAGCGGCTGACCATCCCGGGCCCGGAGCGGTTCGCCGACGTCAAGCGCGGCTCGGGCAAGCAGAAGGTGGCCACCACGATGGCCTTCGTCCGCCTGCTCAAGGACGTGATGAAGGACAAGGAGTTCGGCAAGCGCTGGGTGCCGATCATCCCGGACGAGGCCCGCACCTTCGGCATGGACTCGCTCTTCCCGACGGCGAAGATCTACTCGCCGCACGGCCAGCGGTACACCTCCGTCGACCGGGACTTGTTCCTGTCGTACAAGGAGGCCACCGGCGGGCAGATCCTGCACGAGGGGATCAACGAGGCCGGCTCGGTCGCCTCGTTCACCGCGGCGGGCAGCTCGTACGCCACGCACGGCGAGCCGATGATCCCGATGTACATCTTCTACTCGATGTTCGGGTTCCAGCGGACCGCCGACGGGCTCTGGGCGGCGGCGGACCAGATGGCGCGGGGCTTCCTGCTCGGCGCGACCGCCGGCCGGACCACGCTCAACGGTGAGGGCCTCCAGCACGAGGACGGCCACTCGATGCTGATCGCCGCCACCAACCCGGCGGTGGTCGCGTACGACCCGGCGTTCGGGTACGAGATCGCGCACATCATGGAGAACGGCCTGCACCGGATGTACGGCGAGGCGCAGGAGAACGTCTTCTACTACCTCACGGTCTACAACGAGCCGATCTTCCAGCCGGCCGAGCCGGAGGGCGTGGACGTCGAGGGCATCCTCAAGGGCATCTACCGCTACTCCCCCGCCAAGGTCGACGGGGACGCGCCGAGGGCGAACATCCTGGCCTCCGGCACCGGCATGCAGTGGGCGATGAAGGCGCAGCGGTTGCTCGCCGAGGACTGGGGCGTCGCCGCCGACGTCTGGTCGGTGACCTCCTGGACGGAGCTGCGCCGGGACGCGGTGGAGTGCGAGGAGCACAACCTGCTCAACCCGGGCGACGAGCAGCGGGTCCCGTACGTCCAGCAGAAGCTGGCCGACGCCGACGGGCCGAAGGTCGCGGTCAGCGACTGGATGCGCGCGGTGCCGGACCTGATCTCCCGCTGGGTGCCCGGTGACTACACCTCCCTCGGCACCGACGGCTTCGGCATGTCGGACACCCGGCACGCGCTGCGCCGGCACTTCCACGTCGACGCCGAGTCGGTGGCGGTCGCGACGCTGCGGCAGCTCGCGCTCCGCGGCGTGGTATCGGCCAACGTCCCGGCCGAGGCCGCCAAGAAGTACGCGCTGGAGGACGTCAACGCCGCCCCGGTCGGCGAGACCGGCGGCGACAGCTAGGTCGTGCGCGAGAAGGGCCCGGCACGGTGGTCTCCGTGCCGGGCCCTTCTGGCGCGGGCGGGCCGGCCGCGGAGTCGACAATGGCCCGGCGCCCCTGGCGGGGACGCCGGACCATCACCATCGCGGGCGACGCCGGGACGGACCGGTCAACCGACGGCGGCCAGGTCGGTAAGCCGGGCCAACGAGTCCTCCAGGTCGGCGCCGACCCGGCGGAGGCCGAGCCGGAGCAGGGCGGCCTTGACCGTACCGGCGGGCCACCGTACGACGATGAGCCGCACGATGGTCCCGCCCTCCTCCTCGTCCGGGGTCAGCTGTACGTAGATCTCGGTGCGCGCCTCGGCCCGGGCGCCGGCGCCCTTGGCCCGCTCGCGCCAACCGATCAGGGTGGGCTCCTGGTAGGCGATCACCTCGGCCTCGTGCGCCGAGCCGCGCCCGGCCTGGACCAGCTGTCGCCGACCGAAGCCCTCCCCCGAGAGGACCTCCGCCGCGCGGACCCCCGCCAGCCAGGCCGGCAACTGCTCGGCCCGCTGCACGACATCCCAGACCACTTCCACCGGCGCCAACACGTGCGCACTGCGCTCCACGAGGATCATTTCTGTCTTTCCCCCACTAAGGACACATCCGCGATATTACGCACTGTATGCGGTAAATCGGACTTACTCGGATGGGTTCGGAAAAGACACGCCGAAAACCCTTGCGCCGCCGACCCTCCCCGGCCTATGGCATATCGGCGGCCCGCGCCCTAGAGTCCCGAACACGCTTCGCATTTCTGGGAGGGCGAATGACGACCGCGCCGATGCCGGACTTCCCCGCCGGATTCCGCTGGGGCGTGTCCACCTCCGCGTACCAGATCGAGGGCGCGACCAGCGCCGACGGCCGGGGACCGTCCATCTGGGACACCTTCGCCCACTCCCCCGGCCGGATCGTCGACGGCAGCACCGGCGACGTGGCCTGCGACCACTACCACCGGTATCGCGAGGACGTGGCGCTGCTGGCCGGGCTCGGGGTGTCCGCGTACCGGTTCTCGGTCGCCTGGCCACGGGTGCAGCCCACCGGCACCGGGGCGGCCAACGCCGCCGGGCTGGACTTCTACGACCGGCTGGTGGACGACCTGCTCGACCACGGCATCGACCCGGTCGCCACCCTCTTCCACTGGGACCTGCCGCAGGCCCTGGAGGACGCCGGCGGCTGGCTCAACCGGGACACCGTCAACCGCTTCGCCGAATACGCTGACCTGGTCGCCGCCCGCCTCGGCGACCGGGTGAAGCTCTGGATCACCCTCAACGAGCCGTTCATCCACATGAGCCTCGGGCACGGCATGGGAGTGCACGCCCCCGGCCGGATGCTGATCTTCGACGCCTTCCCGGTGGCCCACCACCAGTTGCTCGGGCACGGCCTCGCGGTCTCGGCGCTGCGGGCGCGGAGCACCAGCCCGGTCGCCATCGCCAACAACTACTCCCCGGTGCGGCCGGCCGGCGACACCGGTGCCGACCGGGCAGCCGGGGCGGCGTACGACGCGCTGCACAACCGGCTCTTCACCGACCCGCTGCTCGGACTCGGCTACCCGGACGGGCCGGGCTTCGACGAGAGCGTGGTGCGCGCCGGAGACCTCGACGTGATCGCCGCGCCGATCGACGTGCTCGGGGTGAACTACTACAACCCCACCGGGATCCGGGCGGTCGAGGAGGACTCGCCGCTGCCGTTCGAGATCGTCCCGCTGGAGGGATACCCGCGGACCGCCTTCGACTGGCCGGTGGTCCCGGACGGGCTGCGCGACCTGCTCGTCGGGCTGCGCGACAGGTACGGCGACGCGCTGCCGCCGATCCAGGTCACCGAGAGCGGCTGCGCGTACGACGACGTGCCGGACGCCGCCGGCCGGGTGGCCGACCCGGAGCGGATCGCCTACCTGGACGGGCACCTGCGCGCGGTGCGGGCGGCGATCGACGAGGGCGTGGACGTGACCGGGTACTTCGTCTGGTCGCTGCTGGACAACTGGGAGTGGGCCGAGGGCTTCACCAAGCGGTTCGGCCTGGTGCACGTCGACTACGCCACCCAGCGGCGGACCCCGAAGTCGTCGTACGCCTGGTTCCGGGACGTGATCCGGCCGTGACCACGGTGAACCCGACGCCGACCTCGCTGCCGGCGGCGCTCGCCGAACCGACCGTGCCGGTCCGGCGGAGCTGGATCGCGCTGATCTTCGCGGCCAACCTGGGCGTCTGGATGGCCTTCTTCACCCCGATCCAGGTGCTGCTGCCGCAGCAGGTCGAACGGATCGCACCGGGCGACAAGGAGGCGATGCTCGCGGTCGTCACCGGGCTGGGTGCGCTCGCCGCGGTGCTGGCCAACCCGCTCGCCGGGGCGCTGTCGGACCGGACGGTGCTCCGGCTGGCCAACCGGCACCTGGGCCGCCGGCACGTCTGGACCGCCGCCGGCGCCGTGCTCGGCGCGGCGGCCCTGGTGCTGCTCGCCCGCCAGGACACCATCGCCGGGGTGGCGCTGGGCTGGGTCGCCGCGCAGGTCTGCTTCAACGCGATGCTGGCCAGCCTGACCGCCGCCATCCCGGACCGGGTCCCGGTCGCCCAGCGCGGCGGCGTCTCCGGCTGGGTGGGCATCCCGCAGGCGCTCGGCCTGGTGGTCGGCGCGGTGCTGGTCACCGCGCTGGTCACCGGCAACGCCGCCGGGTACGCCGCGATCGCGATCGCGATGCTGCTGCTGTCACTGCCGTTCGCGCTGCTCACCGCCGACGACCCGCTGCCCCGGGAGCACCGGCCGCCGCTGCGGCTGCGCGGGCTGCTCGCCTCGATGTGGATCAGCCCACGTAGGCACCCCGACTTCGCCTGGGCCTGGTTCACCCGGTTCCTGGTCCAGACCGGCAACGCGCTGGGCACCCTCTACCTGCTGTACTTCCTCACCGACGGGGTGCGCCACCCCGACCCCGAGGGCGCGCTGCTGGTGCTGATCCTGCTCTACACGCTCGGCATGATGCTGACCGCCGTGGTCGCCGGCCGGCTGTCGGACCGGTCCGGCCGGCGCAAGGTCTTCGTGATCACCTCGGGCCTGATCATGGCGGTGGCCGCGCTGCTGCTCGCCGTGGCGCCGGTCTGGCCGATGGCGGTGGCCGCCGCGCTGCTGCTCGGCGCCGGCTACGGGGTCTACCTGGCGGTGGACGCGGCGCTGATCACCCAGGTGCTGCCGGCGGCCACCGACCGGGCCAAGGACCTCGGCGTCATCAACATCGCGAACTCGGCGCCGCAGGTGCTCGGGCCGGCCATCTCCGCCCCGATCGTGGTGCACCTCGGCGGCTACCCCACCCTCTACGCGGTCACCGCGGCGGTCACCCTGCTCGGCAGCGCCCTGGTCCTCAAGATCCGTTCAGTGCCCTGACCCGGCCCCCTGGCGGAAAGCGGTCGCGGCCGGCCGTAGGCTGGGGGACGTGACGGTACGTGTGCGCTTCGCCCCTTCCCCGACCGGTATGTTCCACGTCGGCGGCGCCCGCTCGGCCCTGCAGAACTGGCTCTACGCCAAGCAGCAGGGCGGGGTGTTCGTGCTCCGCATCGAGGACACCGACGCGGCCCGCAACAAGCCCGAGTGGACCGAGGGCATCCTGTCGGCGCTGGACTGGATCGGCATCGAGCGGGGCAGCTACGAGGGTCCGTACTTCCAGTCCGAGAACGCCGGCGAACACCGCGCCGCCGCCCAGCGGCTGTACGAGTCCGGCCGGGCCTACTACTGCGACTGCACCCGCGAGGCCGTGCAGGCGCGGACCGGCTCGCAGTACCAGGGCTACGACGGCTTCTGCCGGGACCGGGGCCTCGGCCCGGGCGAGGGGCGGGCGCTGCGCTTCCGTACGCCGGACGAGGGCGAGACCGTGGTGGTCGACCTGATCCGCGGTGAGCCGACCTTCGAGAACAAGCTGATCGAGGACTTCGTCATCGCCCGGGGCGACGGCTCGCCGGTCTTCCTGCTGGCCAACGTGGTCGACGACATGACCATGGGGATCACCCACGTGATCCGGGCCGAGGAGCACCTGCCCAACACCCCGAAGCAGCAGCTGCTCTGGGACGCCCTCGGGGTCAAGCCGCCGATCTGGGCGCACGTGCCGGTGGTGGTCAACGAGAAGCGGCAGAAGCTCTCCAAGCGGCGCGACAAGGTCGCCCTGGAGGCGTTCCGGGACGAGGGCTACCTCGCCGGGGCGATGCGCAACTACCTGATGCTGCTCGGCTGGGCCCCCTCGGGCGACCGGGAGATCGTGCCCTGGTCGGTGATCGAGGAGGAGTTCCGGCTGGAGGAGGTGAACCCCTCGCCCGCGTTCTTCGACGAGAAGAAGCTGCGCGCGTTCAACGGCGAGTACATCCGGGCGCTGCCGGTCGAGGAGTTCATCAGCGCGTGTGAGCCGTGGCTGACGGGCACCGGCACCATCGCGCCGCCGCCATGGCAGCCGGAGGAGTTCGACGCTGCCGCGTTCGCCGCGGTGGCGCCGCTGGCCCAGACCCGCATCGCGGTGCTCAGCGACATCGTGCCGAACGTCGACTTCCTCTTCCTGGCCGACCCGCTGATCGACGAGGCGGCCTGGGCGAAGGCGATGAAGGAGGGCGCGGCCGACCTGCTGGACGCCGCGATCGCCGCCTTCGACGGGCTGGAGTCGTGGGACGCGGAGTCGCTGAAGGCCGCGCTGGAGGCGGTCGGCGCGGAGCGCGGCCTCAAGCTGGGCAAGGCGCAGGCGCCGGTCCGGGTCGCGGTCACCGGCCGGACCGTCGGGCTGCCGCTCTTCGAGTCCCTCGAGGTGCTCGGCCGCGAGCGCGCCCTGAGCCGGCTGCGCGCCGCCCGGGTCCGCCTGATCTGAGGTCCGGTCGCGAGGGGCCTGCCGGTCATCCGGCGGGCCCCTCCGTCGTACGTCCCGTCGCCGCCCCACCACGTCCATCGCGTCGTTGCGCGCGCCCGGCCACCGGAGGGCAGCCGGGCGAGGGGCGGACGGTCAGTCGCGCGCGGAGCGGCGGCGGAGCAGGACCGCCCCGCCGAGCAACCCGAGCACCACGACCGCGGCGAGCGCCCAGAGCCAGCCGGATCCGCCGTCGTCGGAGCGGCTGTCGGCGGCCGGTGCCGGGCTCGGCGGAGCGGCCGACGAGGTCGGGGCGGCGCTGGTCGCCTCGGTGCTGGTCGGCGCGGCGCTGGAGGTGGCGGGAGTCGCGGAGGGAGGTTCGGCCGGCGTACCGGTGGTGAGGGTGAAGCGGATCTCGCCGCTCACCGGATGGCCGTCGGTCGACCCGACCCGGTAGCCGACGATGTAGAGCCCGGCCGGACCAGGGGTGAACGGCACGCTCACCCGGTTCCCGGCAAAGGTGGGCGCGCCGCCCGTCGCCGGCACGTTGTCCGGCCCGGTGACTGCGATCTTCGTCGTGCCGGGGGCCGGGGTGGCGAGGAACCGGAGCTCGATCCGCTTCGGCGCGGCCGCGAGCCGCGCCCCGTTCCGCGGATCGCTGCCGGTCAACGAGTTGTGCGCGGCCGCCGGGGTGGCCGGCAGCAGCACCGACACACCGACCGCCACGCCGAGAACCGCTAGCCAGGTACGCGCCACGCGTGCCACGCTGCCCCCCATGAACCCCTCCGCAAAGGTACGATCCGCCCACTGATCAACGGGCTGCTCCTTAGTCGGTCCCAGATCGCAGATAGTTCCAATTACTCTTGCAGCAGCTGCAACCGAGCGACGTTCTGCGGAGTCTTTGAGGTGGGGGCACCAGATCCGTGGGCATGACCACCATCGTCGGCCGATCAACGTGACCTGCAGCGGAAGCCATCCATCGAACGGGGCGAGGAGGCGGCGATGGTCCGGAAGGTGAGGCGGCTGCTGGCCGCGGTGACGGGTGCGCTGATAGCCACGGCCTGTTCGCTGGCGCTCGCCGGCACCGCCCAGGCGGCGGGGCCCAAGCTGCCACCGGCCGGAGTGGACATCACCGGCGACCGGCTCAACCAGCCGCTGCGGCTACGCGCCGACACCCGACCCACCGACGTGGTCGCCGTCGTCGACCAGGTCAGCTGGCTCGGCCGGACCGGTCAGCAGCGCGGACCGGAGGCGAAGAACCTCGGTCCGAAGTACACGGTCGTGGTGCTCGCCGGGGACGTGCCGAGGCACACGTACGACCTCTACCCGCTGGCCAAGGGCGGCCCCCGCGTCTACCGGCCGGCCAAACAGCCCGACCTGAGCAAGACCCGGGCCGGCTGGTTCTTCGGCCGGCTCAACATGTCGGAGACGCTGCGCAGCGTCGGGGTGCCACTGGAGCGACAGTTCGACACGGTCAGCGGCGGCGTGGGCGGCGGCGAGCGGGCCATCCCGGAGGACTCGCTGAACCCGGGGCAGGACATCGACGACGCGATGCGCGAACTCCAGCGGCTGCTGCTGCTCAACGTCGGGGTGGTGATGGTCATCACGACCGGCCTCGCCGGGATCGCGCTGCTCATCCGGCGCCGCACCCACTGAGCGGGACGCCGTCGACCGACCGGCCGCCGGCTCCGGTCCCCGCTCAGACCTCCAGCACCACCTTGCCCCGGACGTGCCCCTCCTCCACCGGCCGCTGCGCCTCGGCGGCCGCCGCGAGCGGGACCGCGGGTCAGCACCAGCGGTGCGGCGGCCTTTCCCGACGGACCGTCCGGTTGCGGGGCCGGACCGCGCCGTGCCGGTGCGCGCCGGCCCAGCCGACCAGGTCGCTGCGGCAGCCCTGGGCGGCCTCCGGCTCGGGCACGGCCAGCTCGGCCGGCTCGGGCTCGCGCTGGCGCGGGGCGGACGGGTCGTCGTCGACGCGCTCGGGCCCGCGCCCGGCGTTCGGCTCCCCCGGATGCGTCACGCCGCTCAGCCGGCGAGGGTGCTTGGCGGACGCCGGCTGTTCGTGGTGGCCCAGCCGGCAGGGCTCGCCCTGGGCGCAGCCGTGCTCGGCCTCCCCGTGCGCCATCCCGGTCTCCTCACGCTCGCCATCGCCCGTCGGGCGGTCGCCCCGACGTGCTCTGACACCGTACTGGCCGGGCCTGACGGGCTGTGCGCCGCGTACCGGATCGGCCCGGGGTGAAGATCGGCCGGCCGGCCGGCCCGGGCCGCCAGCGGCCGCTCAGGCCCGGCGGTGGGCTTCGAGGTCGGCGCGGGTGAGCAGGGCACGCAGCGCGACACCGTGAGCGGCGAGCGCGTCCGTACCGCCCTCGGACCGGTCGATCACGCAGAGCGCGTAGTCGATCCGGGCGCCCAGCTCGCGGAGCTGACCCGTGGAGGTCACCACCTGACCACCGGAGGTGACCACGTCCTCCACCACCAGGACGCGGCGCCCGGCGACGTCGGCCCCCTCCGCCAGCCGTGCGGTCCCGTACGCCTTCGCCGTCCTGCGGACGAAGGCGCAGGGCAGCCCCACGTGCCGGGCCAGCGCGGTGACCACGGGAATGCCACCCATCTCGAGACCGGCCAGCACCTCCGTGTCGGGCGGGACCAGCCCGGCCAGCCCGGCGGCGACCCGGTCCAGCAGCACGGGGTCGGCCTCGAACCGGTACTTGTCGAAGTACTCGTCGGCGATGCGGCCGGAGCGCAGCACGAAGCGTCCGGTGAGTCGGCAGGTGGTGTCGATGTCGCGGGCCAACGCCGCGAGGTCATGGTCCAGGTCGGTCACGGAGATCATTCTCGCCGGCCGCGGTCGGGGATCGTCGAGCGCGCCCCCCTCGGTGTGGAGTCCCTGCTCAGGGCGTGTCAGGCTGGAGCGGTGAGCGAGCCGGGCGCCAGCGACCTGTCGGCCACGCTGCGCCGGATCGAACGGGCGGCGGGGGCGCTGGCCACCGCCAGCGTGGCCCGGATGGACGAGTCGCTGCCCTGGTTCCGGGAGCTGCCGGCCGACCAGCGTTCCTGGGTCATGCTGGTCGCCCAGGCGGGCGCCCGGTCGCTGGTGCAGTGGCTGCAGTCCGGTGGCGGCACGGCGGACAGCACCCAGGAGGTCTCCGACGAGGTCTTCGCCACCGCCCCGCAGGCCCTCGCCCGCTCGATCAGCCTCCAGCAGACCGTGGCGCTGATCAAGGTGACCATCGACGTGGTCGAGGAGCAGGTGTCGCACCTGGCCGCGAAGGGCGAGGAGCAGCAGCTGCGCGAGGCGGTGCTGCGCTTCTCCCGGGAGATCGCCTTCGCCGCCGCCCGGGTCTACGCCCGCGCCGCCGAGTCCCGTGGCTCGTGGGACGCCCGGTTGCAGGCGCTGCTGGTGGACGCGCTGCTGCGCGGCGACTCGCCGGACGTTCTGGCCAGCCGGGCGGCGGCGCTGGGTTGGACGGACGCGCCGCCGGTGGCGGTGGCGGTGGGCCGCTCCCCCGGCGGCGAGGTGGCCGCCGTGCTGCACACCGTCTACCGGCAGGCCCGGCGGATCGGGGTGGAGGTGATCGGCGGCGTGCACGGCGACCGGCTGGTCATCGTGCTCGGCGGGGCGCCCGACCCGGTGGCCGCGACGGAGAAGCTGCTGACGGCGTTCGGCGACGGGCCGGTGGTGGTCGGTCCGGCCGTACCCAGTCTGGACGAGGCGACGGACTCGGCGCGGGCGGCGCTGGCCGGCTTCCGCGCGGTCCCGGCCTGGCCGACCGCGCCCCGCCCGGTGCCGGCCGCCGACCTGCTGCCCGAGCGGGCCCTGGCCGGCGACGCGGAGGCCCGCCGCCGGCTCCGGCACGACGTGTACGCCACGCTGGTCCGGGCCGGCGGTGAGCTGCTGGAGACCCTGGACGCGTTCTTCGCCGCCGGGGGCACCCTGGAGAGCGCCGCCCGGGCGCTCTTCGTGCACCCGAACACCGTGCGCTACCGGCTCAAGCGGATCGCCGAGGTGACCGGCTTCTCGCCGCTGATGCCCCGCGACGCGTTCGCCCTCCAGGTGGCGCTGACCGTGGGTCGGCTGGACCCGGTCGTCCCCGGGGTCGCACCCGTACCGACCCAGACAATGACCCCGGGCGCCCGGAAAACGTCACAAACAGGTGATGATCACCGCCGATTTTTGTAGGATCCCTCCAAAGGTTCTAGTGCGGTTTGGTGCCGCACGTTACAGCGCGACCCGCGAGTATCCGTCAGAGTCATAGACGTGCTCGCCGTACTCTCGCCCGGCCAGGGTTCCCAGAAACCCGGCTTCCTGACTCCTTGGCTCGACCTGACCGGCTCCGAAGCGCGCCTGCGCTGGTGGTCCGCGCTGGCCGGCGTCGACCTGGTCCACCTCGGCACGAAGGCCGACGCCGAGGAGATCAAGGACACCGCCCGCACCCAGCCGCTGCTGGTCGCGGCCGCGCTGCTCGCCGCCGAGCACCTGCCGATGTACGACGTCTCGGTGACCGCCGGGCACAGCGTCGGCGAGCTGGGCGCCGCCGCCCTCGCGGGGGTGCTGCCCGCCGAGGCGGCGATCACCCTCGCCGGCGTCCGCGGCCGGGAAATGGCCGCCGCCTGCGCGCTGGAGCCCACCGGGATGGCCGCCGTGCTGGGCGGCGACCCGGACGAGGTGCTCGCCGCGATCGAGGCGCACGGGCTGTACCCGGCCAACCGCAACGGCGCCGGCCAGATCGTCGCCGCGGGCGCGGTGGGCGGCCTGGACAAGCTGGCCGCCGAGCCGCCGGCGAAGACCCGGGTGATCCGGCTCCAGGTGGCCGGCGCCTTCCACACGCCGTACATGGGCCCGGCCGAGGCCGCGCTGGCCGGCGTCGCCGCCGGCATCACCCCGGCCGATCCGGTCCGGATCCTGCTGTCCAACCTCGACGGCTCGGCGGTCAACCACGGCCGGGAGATGGTGCAGCGGCTGGTCCGGCAGGTGACCGCGCCGGTGCGCTGGGACCTGTGCATGCGCACCCTGACCGACCTCGGCGTGACCGGGGTGATCGAGCTGCCCCCGGCGGGCACCCTGGCCGGCCTGGTCAAGCGGGAGCTGAAGGCCACCGGCGTCCCCGAGATCGTCACCCTGAACACCCCCGACGACCTGCCCGCGGCGCGGGACCTGATCGCCCGGCACAGCGGCCTGCGCGGCCACGAGCCGGTGATCCAGTTCCGGGTAGTGGTCTCCCCCGCCGCCGGCACCTTCGAGCCGGCCGCCGACCTGGCCGAGGGCGCGGATCTGCGCGTCGGCCAGGTCATCGGTCACGTCGCCACCCGGCAGGGGTCGGTCGAGGTGACCGCGCACGACAGCGGGCTGCTCACCGAGTGGCTCGCCCACCACGACGACCCGGTCGCCCCGGGCCAGCCGCTCGCCCGCATCGGAGGACAGCACTAATGGCAGGCAGTCGGATCGTCTCGATGGGGCACTACCAGCCGTCCCGGGTGGTGACCAACGACGACCTCGCCCAGCTCGTGGACACCAACGACGAGTGGATCCGGGACCGGGTCGGCATCGTCACCCGGCGGATCGCCGGTGACGAGACGGTGGCCGACATGGCCACGGCCGCCGCCGGCAAGGCGCTGGCCAACTCCGGTCTCACCGCCGCCGACATCGACCTCGTCGTGGTGGCCACCTGCACCTCGGTCGACCGCAGCCCGAACGTGGCCTGCCGGATCGCCGCGAAGCTCGGCATCACCGCCCCGGCCGCGTACGACATCAACACCGCCTGCTCCGGTTTCGCGTACGCCCTCGGCACCGTCGACCACGCCATCCGGGCCGGGGCGGCGCGCAACGCGATCGTCATCGGCGCCGAGAAGCTCTCCGACTTCATCGACTGGACCGACCGCTCCACCTGCATCATCTTCGGCGACGGCGCCGGCGCGGCCGTGGTGACGGCCGCCGCCGAGGGCGAGCCGGCCGGGGTGGGCCCGGTGGTCTGGGGCTCGGTGCCGGAGAAGAGCGACGCGGTCCGCATCGAAGGGTGGCGCCCGTACATCGCGCAGGAGGGGCAGGCGGTCTTCCGCTGGGCCACCACCGCGCTGGCCCCGCTGGCGCTGCAGGCCTGCGAGAAGGCCGGGGTGGCGCCATCGGAGCTGGCCGCGTTCGTGCCGCACCAGGCCAACGCCCGGATCATCGACGGCATCGTCAAGCGGCTCAACATCCCCAACGCGATCATCGCCAAGGACATCGTCGAGTCCGGCAACACCTCGGCGGCGAGCGTGCCGCTGGCCCTGTCCAAGCTGGTCGAGCGCCGGGAGGTGCCCGCGGGCGCCCCGGTGCTGCTGTTCGGCTTCGGCGGCGGCCTGACCTACGCCGGTCAGGTCGTCCGCTGCCCCTGAAGACCCCCTCGGGCGCGAACGCACCGAGGAGCGACGACCGGCGTCGCCGGCCGTCGAGTTGACCCCCGATGAAAGGAACCAACCGCAATGACCCGTGACGAGATCACCGCCGGCCTCGCCGAGATCCTCGAAGAGGTTGCCGGCGTGAACCCGGACGACGTGGCCGAGGGGAAGTCCTTCACCGACGACCTCGACGTCGACTCCCTCTCCATGGTGGAGGTCGTGGTGGCCGCCGAGGAGAAGTTCGGCGTCAAGATCCCGGACAACGAGGTGCAGAACCTCAAGACCGTCGGGGACGCCGTCAGCTACATCGCGGCGCAGTCCTGATCATGAGTCGCCCCGACGTCGTCGTCACCGGGCTCGGCGCGACGACCCCGCTCGGCGGGGACGTCGCGTCGACCTGGGACGCCATGCTCGCCGGCCGCTCCGGGGTGAGTGCGCTCACCCAGGAGTGGGCCGGCCAACTCCCCGTCCGGATCGCGGCCCAGCTCGCGGTGGACCCGTCCGAGGTGCTGGACCGCATCAAGCTGCGCCGGCTGGACCGGTCCGAGGCGATCGCGATCATCGCGGCGCAGCAGGCCTGGGCCGACGCCGGCCTGGCCAACTCCGGGCTGGACCCGGAGCGGCTGGCGGTCAGCGTCGGCTCCGGCATCGGCGGTGCCACCACCATGCTCGCCCAGGACGACATCCTGGAGGCGTCCGGGCCGCGGCGGGTCTCCCCGCACACGGTGCCGATGCTGATGCCGAACGGTCCGGCCGCCTGGGTCGGGTTGGAGCTGGGCGCCAAGGCCGGCGTGCACTCGGTGGCCAGCGCCTGCGCGACCGGCGCGGAAGCGATCGCGCTCGGCCTGGACATCATCCGCGCCGGCCGGGCCGACGTGGTGGTGGCCGGCGGCACCGAGGCGGTCATCCACCCGCTGCCGATCGCCGGCTTCGCCTCGATGCGGGCCATGTCGACCCGCAACGACGAACCGGAGCGGGCCTCCCGCCCCTGGGACAAGGGCCGCGACGGCTTCGTCCTCGGCGAGGGCGCGGGCGTGCTGGTCCTGGAGCGCGCCGACCACGCCGCCGCCCGCGGCGCCCGGGTGTACGCGCGCCTCGCCGGCGCCGGCATCACCTCCGACGCGTACGACATCGTGCAGCCGCACGCCGAGGGCGAGGGCGCGATCCGGGCCATCGCGAAGGCGATCGCCGACGCAGACATCGCGAAGACGGACATCACGCACGTCAACGCGCATGCCACCTCCACTCCGGTGGGCGACATGCTGGAGATCGGCGCGCTGCACAAGGCGCTCGGCGACCACCCGGTGCTCTCCGCCACCAAGTCGATGACCGGGCACCTGCTCGGCGCGGCCGGCGCGCTGGAGTCGATCGCCGCCATCCTGGCCATCCGCGACAGTCTCGTACCGCCGACGATCAACCTGGACGACCCGGACGAGGGTCTGACCATGGACGTGGCCGCCCACAAGGCGCGCCACCTGGAGATCCCCGCCGCGCTGAACAACGCGTTCGGCTTCGGCGGTCACAACGTGGCTCTCGTCTTCACGCGGGCCTGAGACCACAGCCTTGGAGGCACCAGTGACCACGACCGCCGTCCGCGCGGACAGCTCGACAGTGGACTACCGAGATCCCGAGGTCCGGCTCCGGGCCCTGTTCGACGCCGGCTCGCTGCGCCTGATGGCGCCGCGGGACACCTCCGGCGTGCTCTGGGCCCGGGGTGAGATCGACGGGACGCCGGCGATCGCGTACGCCACCGACGCCACGAGGATGGGCGGCGCGATGGGCACCGACGGGTGCCGGCACGTCGTCGACGCGATCGACACCGCCGTCCGGGAGCGGGTGCCGGTGCTCGGCCTGTGGCACTCCGGCGGCGCCCGGCTGGCCGAGGGCGTCGTCGCCCTCGACGCCGTCGGGCAGGTCTTCGCCGCCATGGTCCGGGCCTCCGGCCGGGTGCCGCAGATCTCGGTGGTGCTCGGCCCGGCAGCCGGTGGCGCCGCGTACGGCCCGGCGCTCACCGACATCGTGGTGATGAGCGGCGCCGGCCGGATCTTCGTCACCGGCCCCGAGGTGGTCCGCAGCGTCACCGGCGAGCAGGTCGACATGGAGCGGCTGGGCGGCCCCGAGCCGCACGGCCGGCGCTCCGGCGTGGTGCACGTGACCTGCGCCGACGACGAGACGGCGATGGTCGAGTCGCGGAAGCTCGCCGCGCTGCTCGGCCGCCAGGGGCGGCTCTCCCCCGACGACGTGCCGGCCGGTGTGACGGACGGGCACGACCTGACCGCGAAGATGCCGGCCGAGACCAACCGGGCGTACGACGTGAAGCCGGTGGTCAAGGCGCTGCTCGACGCTCCGGGCGTGGAGTTGCACGCCAAGTGGGCGCCGAACGTCGTCACCACGCTCGGCCGGTTCGCCGGCCGGACGGTCGGCGTGATCGCCAACAACCCGCTGCGGCTCGGTGGCTGCCTGGACGCGTCCAGCGCCGAGAAGGCGGCCCGGTTCGTGCGGATGTGCGACTCGCTCGGGGTGCCGCTGATCGTGCTGGTCGACGTCCCCGGCTACCTGCCCGGCCTGGGCCAGGAGTGGGACGGCGTGGTCCGGCGCGGCGCGAAGCTGCTGCACGCGTTCGCCGAGGCGGTGGTGCCGCGGGTGACGCTGGTGACCCGCAAGGCGTACGGCGGCGCGTACATCGCGATGAACTCCCGGTCGCTCGGCGCCACCGCGGTCTTCGCCTGGCCGAACGCGGAGGTCGCGGTCATGGGCGCCAGCGCGGCGGTCAACATCCTGCACCGCAAGAAGCTGGCCGCCGCCCCCGCCGAGGAGCGGGAGGCGCTGCGCGCCCAGCTGATCGAGGAGCAGATTCAGGTCGCCGGTGGCGTCAACCGGGCGCTGGAGATCGGCGTGGTGGATGACGTGATCAAGCCGGAGGAGACCCGGCGCCGGATCGCCGAGGCGCTCGCCGGGGCGCCGGCCGCCCGGGGCGCGCACGGCAACATCCCGCTGTAACGACGGCCTTCGGCAGGGCCCCTCCAGCACGGAGGGGCCCTGTTACCGTCTGCGGCGTGGAAGGGACCGAGATCCGCAAGCTCGCCGCGCTCGAGGACACCCACTGGTGGTACCGGGAGCGGCGCGCCCTGCTGGGCCGGGCGCTGCGCCGGCTGGCGGCGGCCGGGACGCGACCGGAGCGGGCGCTGGACATCGGCGCGGCCGGCGGCGGCAACACCCGGGTGCTGCGGGCGCACGGCTGGCGGCCGCTGGCCCTGGAGTACAGCACGGAGGGCGCCGAGGTGGCCCGGGAACGCGGCCTGGACGTGATCCGGGCGGACGCCCGGCACCTGCCGGTCGGGTCGGCCAGCCTGGGCCTGGTGGTCGCCTTCGACATCCTGGAGCACTTCGACGAGGACCACCTCGCCGCCGCCGAGATCGGCCGTGCCCTGCGCCCGGGCGGGACCGCGCTGATCGCGGTGCCGTGCGACATGCGGCTCTGGTCCGCGCACGACGTGGCGGTCGGGCACGTCCGGCGTTACGACCGGGGTTCGCTGCGGGCGGTGGTGCAGAAGGCCGGCCTGGTCGTGGACGAGCTGTGGAGCTGGAACGTGGTACTCCGCCCGGTCGCGGCGTGGCGGCGGCGCAGCTCCACCGGCAGCGACCTGGACGAGTTGCGCCCGGTGGTCAACCTCGGGCTGCGCACGATCATCACCGCCGAGCGGTACCTGCCGGTGAAGTCGCTCCCCGGCGTCTCGCTGATGCTGCGCGCCCACCGCCCGGCCGAGGGCTGATGTCACCCTGCGCGACGACCGGGCCGGCCCGGGATCAGCGGATCCGGTAGACGGCCGTCCGGGAGTTCTCGAAGCGCAGGTCGGCCAGGGTACGCAGGGTCGGCGACTCCGGCGCGACGGCACGGTCGACCACCAGCCAGCGCACCCCGTACCGGTCGCGGAGGGCGGCCAGCCCGGCGACCGTCGGGGCGGTGAAGGCGGCGTCGTTGGCGCGCAGCCGCTCGGCGTCCCAGAACGGGGCGTACGGACCCTCGGGCAGCCCGACCATCCGGGGCGCGAACGCCCACCCCTCCACCAGCACCGCGCGCTCGGCGTAGCCGCTCAGCCAGAACGTGCGGGCGTCGCACCAGCCGTCCACCACGGCCCGGCAGTGCACGTTGGTGGCGAGCACGTCGTCCGGGTCGCTGTGCGCGTGGACCCAGCGGGCCGCCTCGACCCGGGAGGCGGGCATCGGCACCACCGGGTACGCCCCACCGTTCGGCTGCTTCGCGGCGGCGGCCGCGTCCATGACCAGGCCCGGCGCCCCGGCAGCCAGCACGGCGGTGAGCAGCAGCAGCCCGCCCCGACCGGCCAGCCCGGGCCACCGCCCGACCAGCGCCGGCCAGCACAGGGCCACCACCAGCGCCACCAGCGTCAGGACGGCGGCCCAGCAGAGCAGCGGCAGCACCGGGGCGTACGCGGGGACGGCGGGCGTGCTGGTCGCGGAGCCGAGCTGGACCGCGGTCAGCAGCACCGCGAACCCGGCGGTGCCCACCCCGAGCAGCAGCCGGCCCCGGGCCGACAGGGCGGCCCGGTCGGCCGCCTCGACCCAGCCCCAGGCGGACAGGAGGACGCCGAAGGCGAAGCCGGTCCGGGTGAAGTACTGGTTGCTGCTGCCCGGATGCCCGACCAGCAGGTAGATCGCCGGGCCGGCGAGCGCCCCGCCGAGCAGCAGAAGGTGCACCGGCTCCAGCCGCCCGCCACGCAGCCGCAGCAGCGCCAGGATGCCGGCCAGCCGCAGCTGGAGGCTGAGCAGGAAGGCCAGCAGGACCGCCACCCAGAGGACAGCGGTGAACCCGGCGGAGCGGTCCTCGGGCAGGTACGTCCGCAGCCCGGAGAACGGGTCCACGGTCACCCCGTGGCTCTCGAAGGCGAAGAGCACGGCGGTCGCGAAGACCTGCGCGGTTAGCGCCAGCCCGGCGGCGACGAGCACCGCGCGGGGCAGCCGGCGCCGGACCGCCAGCAGCAGCACGGCGGTGAACGCGAGCGCGGCCAGCACCACCGGCACGGTGCTGGCCTTCGCGCCGGTGGAGGCCGCCAGGAAGAGCGCCGCGAGCACCCAGGCGCCGCGCCCGAGCGGGGGCACGGCCACCCCGCGGGCCCGCCCGACGATCTCCCCGAGCGCCGCGATCAGCGGCAGCAGCAACACCCAGCTGTACGTCATCGACGGGCTGCCCCAGACGATGAAGGTGGCCTGGGTGCCGAAGAGCTGCCGCCACCCGTCCTCGAAGCCGAACTCGCCGACGGTGAACATCAGCGCCGCGGCGACCACCCCGGCGTACGGCCGGCCGGTGATCCGCCAGCCGACCACGGCGACCAGCACGACGGCGAGCGCGCAGAGCGCCGGCACGGCGAGCCGGAAGAAGACCGTCGGCAGGTCGACCCCGCTGACCAGGCTGGTCGCCGCCAGGTGGGCGAAGCCGAACCAGTGGTAGTGCAGCGGCTCCCCGGCCGCCTGCGGCACGTCCAGCGGCACCTGGTGGGTGGCCGCCCCGGCGAGGGAGAGCTGGAACGCCAGGTCGATGTACTGCGCCTGCCCCTCGTCGGTGGGCAGCACCGGGTTGACGGCGAGGAACGACTCGTACAGGTAGAGGGTGAAGCCGGCCACGACCGCCGTCAACGACCAGGCCCAGCCGGCCGGGGCGACGGTGTCGTAGCGGACCCGCCAGTGCCGGCGCAACCGCGGCACGGCGGCGAACGGCGCCAGCACCGCCAGCGGCCAGAGCCGCAGCCAACCGGGTGCCCCGACGGCGGTGAACGCCGCCCAGGCGGCCAGCTCCAGCAGCAGCCCGACGGCCGCGCCCATCGCCAGGTCCTCGACCAGGGTGTGCGGCTCCCGGCGCAGGGCGCGGAACACCAGCGTCCCGGGCAACAGCACGGCCAGCAGGGCGTACGCCGTCCAGCGGGCGACGTCGAACGCGGGCGTGCCGGTGGTGAGCAGGACGAGGACGACGAACGCGTAGCCGGCCAGGGCCGGGGCGAACCGGACGGCGGCGCGACGGCGGCGCCGGCCCACGGTCGACGGGGTGGCGTCCCCGGTGGCGAGCGTGGTCACCGCAGCGTGTCGGCCAACTCGACGACGTCCCGGCCGGGGAACGCCGGCTCCCCGACGGCGCTGTCGCTGGCCACGAAGTACGCGGGCCGGCCCTGCACCGCCGTGTAGATCCGGGCGACGTACTCGCCGAGCAGGCCGAGGCAGAGCAGCTGCACCGCGCCGAGGAAGAGGATCGCGACGTAGAGCGACGGCCAGCCGGTCACCGTGGCGCCGGCGAACCAGGCGAGCACCGCCACCACCACCAGCACCCCACAGACGGCCACCCCGGCCAGCCCGAGCCAGGTGGCCACCCGCAGCGGCGCGGCGGAGAAACTGGTGACGCTCTCGGCGGCCAGGCCGACCATCCGGGACAGCGGGTACTTGGTCCGCCCGGCGGCGCGTTCCTGCCGCTCGTAGCCGACCTCGCCGCTGGGGAAGCCGAGCCAGGGCACCACCAGGCGGAGCACCGGGCTGCGCTCGGGCAGCTCCCGCAGCGCCTCCACGGCGGCCCGGCTGAGCAGCCGGAAGTCGCCGGCCTGGGCGGGCACCTGCTTGCCGACCAGCCGCCGTACGAGCCGGTAGTAGCCGGTCGCGGTCCAGCGCTTGAACACCGTGTCCCGGCTCCGGTCGGCCCGGACGCCGTAGACGATGTCCAGCTCGTCGACGCGCGCCCGGCGGAGCATCTCGGCGATCACCTCGGGCGGGTCCTGCAGGTCGGCGTCGATGCTGACCACGTACCCGCCGCGGGCGCGGAGCAGCCCGGCGACGAGGGCGGCCTGGTGGCCGCTGTTGCGGCGCAGCCGCAGCACCCGCAGCTCCGGCCAGCCGGCGCGCAGGGCGGTCAGCCCGGCGACGGTGCCGTCGGTGCTGCCGTCGTCGACCGCCACCACCTCGTACGCCTCGCCGAGGCCGTCGAGCACACCGCGCAGCCGCTCGGCCAGCAGCGGCAGGACGCTCTCCTCGTTGAACATCGGCACCACGACGGAGAGTGCCGGAAGCGGTCCCGTCACGGCGCTCGACCCTCCGTTCCTGCGGCGGCGGACGGCCCGAACGCTACCAGTCGGGCCGGTCGCGGTCGGGCCCGTCGGGGCGGGGCCGCCGGTCAGGTGCCGCAGCTGGTGGCGGGCAGCCCGGTCACCGGGACCGGCGACCGGCCGCCCGGTCGGGCCTTGCCGGCGAGCACCGCGGCCAGCGCGGTCATCGACGCCCGGCTGGACGAGTACGTCGCCAGCAGCGTCGGCGACTTCGCGGCGGACAGCACGTACGGGGTGTCCATGGCCACCGTCACGGCGGCGTCCGCACGCAGGTCGTCGGCGCCGTCGCCGTACCCGACGAGGTGGACGACGGTGCCGCCGCTCGGCACCACCTTCACCCCGGCCGCGGTGAGCGCCTCGGTCAGCGTCGCCCGGGTGCGGTCCCGCCCGGCGGAGGAGGTGACGGTGACCGGGCCGGCCGTCGGGCCGCCGCACTTTCCGCGCAGCTGGGTGACCGCGGCCGCGGCCAGGTCGGCCGCCGCCTTCCGGTGGTCGGCACTGTCGAGTCCGGACAGCTCCGGGGTCGGCCGGTCGGCCAGCTTGAACTTCATGGTGAGCACCCGGGTGGCCGCCTCGACCAACCGGGTTCGGGGCAGCGAGCCGTCGCGGAGCGCGGCGAGCAGCCCGGCGTAGGCCTGGCTCACGTTCGGGGTCATCAGGATGAGGTCGTTGCCGGCGGTGAGGGCCCGCACCGCCGCCTCGCCGGGCGACCAGCGCTTGGCCGGCGGCATGTTCATCCCGTCGGTGATCACCACACCCTGGAAGCCGAGCTGGCCGCGGAGCACGTCGGTGAGGAGCTTGTGGGAGAAGGTGGCCGGGGTGCCCGGGTCGACGGCCTGCACGTCGAGGTGGGCGGACATCACCGCCATCGCGCCCTCGCCGATCCCGGCGCGGAACGGCGGGAACGCGGTCCGGTCCAGCACCGCGCGGGGCTGGCGGATCACCGGCACGTCCTTGTGCGAGTCGGTGGCGCTCAGGCCGTGCCCGGGGAAGTGCTTGACGCTGGCCGCCACGCCCTCGGCCTGTAGGCCCCGCACCGCGCCGGCGACCTGGGCGGAGGCGTTCGCCGGGTCGGCGCCGAAGGAGCGGGAGCCGATCACGGCGCTGCGGGTGGCCAGCACGTCGGCGACCGGGGCGAAGTCGAGGTTGATCCCCATCGCGGCGAGTTCGGCGCCGGCGGCCCGCCAGGCGGCCTCGGTCAGCGCGGGCTTCCCGGCCGCACCGGCCGCCATCGGGCTGGGCAGCAGGGTCACCCCGTCGGTGATCCGGGTGACCACGCCGTACTCCTGGTCGGTGCCGATCAGGAAGGGGGCCGGCGCGGCGGGGAGCTTCCCGGCGGCCTCCCGCAGCCCGGTGGTCAGCTCCCGGACCTGCTTCGGGTTGTCGACGTTGGTGGTGGCCTGGTTGCCGGAGGTGGGGTCGTCGGCGCTGAAGCCGACCAGGATCAACCCGCCCAGCCGGTACCTCGCCACCATCTCCGCCGGGGTGTCGACCCCGGCGAGGGCCTGGTTGCCGGCGGCCGACGCGGGCGACACCTTGGTGGCGGAGCTGCCGTACGCGTACGGCATCAGCACCTGGCCGACCAGGTCCTCGTCGGCGAGCGTCCGCACCAGGGCCGCGGCCCGGGCGGCCGGGTCGGCGGTCGGGGTCGGGGTGGGGGCGGCCGAAGTGGGGCTCGGCGGCCCGGTGAGATGCGGCCCGGTGAGACCCGGTCTTCCCGGCTCCTTCGCGCACCCGGAGACGAGCAGCGCGGTCAGTGCGGCGAGCGCGACGACAGTACGTCGAGGGGTGGTCGACACGCGACCATCCCACCAGTTCGCCGCTTATCGGGCAACTTGACCTTCGTCAGCCGACCCGGGTGAGCAGGGTCACCGGGGCGCCGTCGCCGGCGTACCGGTAGGGCTCCAGCTCGGCGTCCCAGGCGGTGCCGAGCGCCTTGTCCAGGGCGTGTGCGAGGGCCTCCGGGGCGCGGGCGGACGCCATGAGGCTGCGCAGCCGGTCCTCGCCGAGCTGGATGTCGCCGGCCGCGCCGACGGTGGCCCGGAACAGCCCCCGACCCGGGACGTACATGAACCGCTCGCCGTCGGCGCCGGGGCTCGGTTCCTCGGTCACCTCGAAACGGATCATGGGCCACTGCCGGAGGGCAGCAGCCAGCTCGGCGCCCGTCCCCGGGCTACCGGTCCACCCGCACTCGGCGCGGCGGGCGCCAGGGTCGACGGGCTGGGCCGTCCACTGCAGGTTGACCGGCGCGGCGAGGACGCGCGCGATCGCCCACTCGACGTGTGACGACACGGCGAGCGGGGTCGAGTGGACGTATACGACGCCACGCGTTGGCACGGTGACCTCCCGGAGAGCGAGGTGCGTCTTCCCCTACGACCTCGTCCACCCCAGTGGCCTCTGCAACACATGATGACTCTGTGACGGATGGTGCGCCAGAGAATCGGAAAATTCGGCGGCCGGATCCGGCTGGAATAGCCGGCCGGGGGACCCGGTTGACCACCATGACGGCGCGACGACCAGCCAGGTGTCGCAGTCATGTACAGTTCTCTGGGCGGTTCTGTGCCGCCGTACATCTTCGCGGGCCGAGGCTCATCCGGGCGTCACCCGCAACAGCCCCCGGACGTTTCAGTCCTCCCGTACGTCTGCAAGGAGTACCTCCGTGGCGAGCAACACCTCTAAGACCGCGCGCGCGTCAGTCCGGGCCGGCCAGGCTGGCCAGGGTGGCGCCCTCAGCGTGCTGGGCGAGTTCAAGTACGTCATCCCGCTCAACGGCGGCAAGCACGCCTACGTGCGGAACCTGACCAACGGCAAGACCGCGCACCTGCGCACCGACTCCGAGGCCTTCGTCGAGGAGATCCGGGTGCTGGCCGCGGCCGGCCACGCCGCCAAGATCCGGGCGGAGATCAACGGCCTCGCGGCCACCCACCCGGACCACGGCTGGGACAAGACGGAGAAGCGTCTCGTCGAGGCCGGCGTCTTCGAGGGCTGAGACCCTCAACTCGCGACACCACGAACCGCCCGTCGGGTGATCCCGGCGGGCGGTTCGTCGTCTCTCCGACCGGTCACTCCTCGAGCACGGCGACGTTGCCGGTGGCCAGGTCGTAGAGTGCGCCGACCACGGCGACCCGCCCGGCGGCGACCGGACCGGTGAGCAGGTCGTCGGCCCGCAGCGTGGCCACGGTGCGCAGCACGTGCCGGCGTACGGCCATCGGGTGCGCCTGGGGATCGTCCGGGCCCACCTCGGCCACCGCCGGGGCGATCTGGTCCACCACGTACGCCAGCGAGCCGCCCGGCCGCTCTCCCGTGCGCAGCGTCTCCACCGCCGAGCCGACCGCCCCGCAGCGCTCGTGCCCGAGCACCATCACCAGCGGCACCCCGAGCTGGCCCACCACGTACTCGATCGAGCCACAGACCGCCCGGTCCAGCACGTGCGCGCCGGTGCGGATCACGCAGATCGACCCGAACGTCTGGTCGAAGATCGCCTCCAACGGGACGCGCGAGTCGATGCAGCCGAGCACCACGGCGTACGGCTGCTGGTCGCCGGAGGCGACCGCCGCGGCGGCGGTGACGTCGTGCCCGTGCACCGGCTGGCCGCTGACGAAGCGCCGGTTCCCGGCGAGCAGCTCGGCCAGGGCGGTACGCGGGGTCCGGCCCGCTCCGGCGGCCGGTCTCGGGCTCGGCGGCGGCATGCCCTCCAGCCTGGTCACCGATCCGACCCGGCGGGGCCGGTTGCGAATCTTCTCACCACCACGGTTGGTGTGTTGTCATGACGGGTAGCCGGTGTTGCCGCCGGGTTACCGGTGCGTTAAAAACCGGTCGGCCCGGGGGGAGGTAACCATGCCGGAGCACCTGGAGGTACAGCTTCCCGACGGCGTACGCCTGCACGTGGCGGTGGCCGGGCCGGACGACGCCGAGGTCACCGCGATCCTGCTGCACGGCTGGACGCTGGACGGCCGCAGCTGGCACCGGCAGCTCGCCGCGGTCCGCGAGCGGTTCGGCGAGCGGGTCCGGGTGGTCAGCTACGACGCCCGGGGGCACGGCCGGTCCAGCTGCATGGCGCTGCGGACGGCCACCCTGGCCCAGCTCGGCGACGACCTGGCGGCGGTGGTGGACCAGTTCGCCCCGACCGGGAAGGTGGTGCTGGTCGGGCACTCGATGGGCGGAATGACCGTGATGGAGTATGCCCACCGCCACCCCCACCACTTCGCCGCCCGTACCGCCGGCCTGGTCTTCGTGTCGACCACCGCCGAGGGGCACACGCACACCGTCTACGGGCTGTCGCCCCGGATCGCCCGGTTGATCCGGCTCGCCGAGACCACCGGAGCCGGGGTGCTGGCCCGGTGCGGGTCGTGGCGACCGCCGCGGGCGCTGCTGCGCGCGCTGCGCCCCAGCATCCGCTGGATGCTCTTCGGCGACCGCTGCGACCCGGCGGACATCCGGCTGGTCACCTCGGCGGTGGCGCACGCCTCGCTGCGCTCGATCGGCGGCTTCCGCGCCTCGATCGGCGCCCAGCACCGGCTGGACACGCTGGCCGCGCTGGGCCACCTGCCGGCGGCCGCGCTGGTCGGCGACCGGGACCGGCTCACCCCGCCGCCCTGCGCGCAGTCGATCGCCGCCGCGCTGTCGACCACCGAGCTGACTGTCTGCCCGGGCGCCGGGCACATGCTGATGATGGAGCGGCCGGACGAGGTGAACGCGGCGCTGGCCGCGGTGCTCCGGCAGGTGTTGGAGCGCCCCGCGCCGGGCGGGATCCGTGCCGGTGACGGGCCGGTGGCCGGGGTGGAAACGGTCGGATAACGGGCAACCCGGACGGGCTGGCCCCCGGACCGGCATGGCCCCGACGAGGGCGGGAGCGCCGGCCCGTACCCTCATTCAGCCCACCCTGCCCGCCGCCGTGACCACGGGAGTTGCCGCGTTGACCGACCACACCACCCTGGAACAGGAGATGGCCGCCGAACAGCGGCATCTCGACCGGGTGTATACCCGGCTGGCGGAGCTGCGCCGGTCGGCCGCCGACGCCGAGCGGGAGGGCTACCGGCTGGCCCGGGTGGGCAACTTCGGGGCGCTGGTCGAGCGGGACGCGATGGTCTTCCACGCCGCGCGGCGCCGGCACGCGCTGGACGCCGAGCACGAGGGGCTGGTCTTCGGCCGGCTCGACCTGCGTACCCGGCAGGTGCTGCACGTCGGGCGGCTCGGGGTGCGCGGCGAGAGCGCGGAGACCCTGGTGGTGGACTGGCGGGCACCGGCCGCCGCGGCCTTCTATCAGGCGACCCCGGCGGAGCCGATGGACGTGGTGCGGCGGCGTACCATCCAGTCCTCCGCCGAGAAGGTGACCCGGATCGAGGACGACCTGCTCGATCCCGCGTCGGCGCCGGCGGACATGGCGGTGGTGGGCGACGGGGCGCTGCTGGCCAGCCTGTCCCGGGCCACCGGCCGGGGCATGCGGGACATCGTCGCGACCATCCAGCGGGAGCAGGACGAGGCGATCCGTTCCCCCGGCTCGGGCGTCACGATCGTCTCGGGCGGCCCGGGCACCGGCAAGACGGCGGTGGCGCTGCACCGGGCCGCGTACCTGCTCTACTCGGACCGCAGCCGGTACGCCGGCGGCGGCATCCTGGTGGTCGGCCCGTCGAGCGTCTTCGTGGAGTACATCGCCTCGGTGCTGCCCTCGCTCGGCGAGGAGACGGCCACCCTGCACTCGCTCGGCTCGCTCTTCCCGGGCATGTCGGCGACCCGGACGGACCCGCCCGACGTGGCGGCGGTGAAGGGGTCGCTGCGGATGCGCCGGGTGCTGGAGCGCGCGGTCCACGACGCGGTGCCGGACTCGCCAGCGGAGCTGCGGCTGCTCTACCGCGGCGAGCTGCTCCGGCTGGAGCGCCGGGAGCTGGACGCCATCCGGGACCGGGCGCTGTCGCGGGGCGCACGCCGCAACGAGGTGCGCCGGGCCGGCTTCGACGGGGTCCTCGGGGCGCTGTACGCCCAGGGCCGCCGGCTGGGCGTCGGTCGGCTCCCGGAGCAGCGCGCGTTCGAGGACGAGATCATCGACCGGCCGGAGTTCCGGGAGTTCCTGAAGGCCTGGTGGCCCCGGCTGCATCCCCGGCACGTGCTGGGCTGGCTGGCCCGTCCGGAGCGGCTGCGCCGGTACGCCGGCGGCGTCCTCTCCGGGGCGGAGATCCGGCTGCTGACGGAGGCGTACCGGAGCCTGGCCGACGCGGGGCCGACCATCGCGGACATCGCGCTGCTGGACGAGCTGGACGCGCTGCTCGGCAAGCCGGTGCGGCCGGCGAAGGCGAAGCGCGACCCGTTCCAGCTCGCCGGCGGCGTCCGGGAGCTGAGCACCTTCGGCGACCGGCAGCGGGCCGCCCGGGCCGCGGCCCGGGAACGGCCGGAGGACTACCGGGAGTACGCGCACGTGGTGGTCGACGAGGCGCAGGACGTCTCGCCGATGCAGTGGCGCATGATCGGCCGGCGCGGCCGGCTGGCCTCCTGGACGGTGGTGGGCGATCCGGCGCAGACCGCCTGGACCGGCGACCCGGAGGAGCTGACCCGGGCCCGGGACCAGGCGCTGGGGCGACGCCGCCGGCACCAGTTCACGCTGACCACCAACTACCGCAACTCGGCGGAGATCTTCGCGGTGGCGGCGGCGGAGATTCGCCGGCTCTACCCGGACCTGCCACTGCCCACCGCGGTGCGCTCCACCGGGATCGACCCGGTCGAGCGGACCGTGCCGGCCGCCGAACTGGCGGCGGCCACCGTCGAGGCGGCCGGGACCCTGCTTGCCGAGGTGGAGGGGACGGTCGGCGTGATCACGCCGGTGCCGCGCCGGGACGAGGTGGCCGGCTGGCTCGGCGGCCTGGGCGGGTCCCGGCTCCAGGTGGTGACGAGCCTGCAGGCCAAGGGCATGGAGTACGACGGGGTCGTGCTGGTCGCGCCGAGCGAGATCCGGGCGGATCCGGGCTCCGGCGTGCGGACCCTCTACGTGGCGCTCTCCCGGGCCACGCAGCGACTCACCACCGTCGACCCGCTGGGCTGAGCGGGGCGTCGACCGCGGGCGGGCGCAAGCCGGCCGTTCAGTTGCATACATAGCGATGTGAACATATATTGGGTTCGACCGGGGCCAGGGCGGAAGGGTGTGGGCGTGGGCGCAGGTCATGACCACAGCGGGGCGGTGACCAATGCCGCCTACCGCCACCGGGGTCGGCTCTGGGCCGCGTTCGGGCTGCTCACCGCCCTGATGCTGGTCGAGGCGGTCACCGCGTTCGCGACCGGCTCGCTGGCCCTGCTCTCGGACGCCGGGCACATGTTCACCGACGTGCTGGGCATCGGCATGGCCCTCGCCGCGATCACCGCCACCCGGCGCGCCGACACCGACCCGCAGCGGACCTTCGGGCTCTACCGGCTGGAGGTGCTGGCCGCGCTGGCCAACGCCGTGCTGCTCGGCGCCGTCGCGGTCTACGTGCTGATCGAGGCGGTACGCCGGTTCGGCGAGCCGCCGGAGGTGCTGGCCGGTCCCATGCTCGCGGTGGCGGTGCTCGGCCTGCTGGCCAACCTCGCCGCCTTCGCCCTGCTGCGCACCGGGGCGCAGGAGAGCATCAACCTGCGCGGGGCGTACCTGGAGGTGCTGGGCGATCTGCTCGGCTCGCTCGGGGTGATCGGCGCCGCGCTGGTCATCGCGCTCACCGACTGGTGGTGGGCGGACCCCCTGGTCGCCGTCGCGATCGGGCTGTTCATCCTGCCCCGCACCTGGCGGCTGGGGCGGGCCGCGCTGCGCATCCTGGTGCAGGCCGCCCCGGAGCACCTCCAGGTGACGGCGGTGCACGACCGGCTGGCCGCGGTGCCCGGCGTCGCCGAGGTGCACGACCTGCACGTCTGGACGCTGACCTCCGGCATGGAGGTGGCCTCGGCGCACCTGACCATGGCGCCCGGTGCCGAGGTGGGCGAGGTGCTGGCCGCCGCCCGGGCCGCCCTGCACGAGGACTTCCGGATCGATCACGCCACGTTGCAGATCGAACCCGGAGCGTCACCCGGTGCCTGTGGTGCAGTCGAGTGGTAATGAGGACAACCTTAAATCAGTGAGGGTATTGTGTCCCTATGCCGGTTTTGTCCCAGGTCGCGGCCCTCGCTGAACGGGCCGGGCCGGGGCACCACCGGTAAGCTCGGCCCCGGCCTCCGCCGGGCGGCGCCCTCCGGCGCCTGCGGTGGCCGCCGCCTAATCGCCGCCCGCGGCGAACCGGGGAACCATGTTCGTGGGGTGCATCCGCGCCAGCGGTAGGGATCTTCCGTCCCGAACCCGTCAGCTAACCCGGTCGGCGGCTGACGGAAGGAAACCTGAATGCCAGCAGTGGCACCTGTAAGACGGACGGCCGCCCGATTGGCGGCCCTGCTCGTGGCGACGCTCGCGCTCGGCGTCGCGACCCTGCCGGTCGGCCCCGCCGGCGCGGCGCCCCGGGCCGGCATGCTCGCCGCCGCCCCCGGCGACGACGAGGGCGGCACCCCGGCGCTACGCGCCCAGCTCGACGCGGCCAGCAAGGGCTGGCTCGAGGCGAAGGCGGCGCTGGCCCACTCGGTCGGCCGGCAGAAGCAGCTCACCGACCAGCTCACCACGATCAACGGCGAGCTGAGCGTCCGCGACACCAAGGTCGGCGAGATCGCCGGAGTCGCGTACCGGACCGGACGGCTCGGCACCGCGGCGGCGCTGCTCAACAGCGCCAGCCCGGAAGGCTTCATGGACCGCGCCGCCGCGCTGGGCCAGGTGGCCGCCCACGAGGACCGGGCGCTGCGCGACCTGCTCGAGACCCGGGACCGGGCGACGCAGACCCGCACGGCGCTGAACGCCGCGGTCCAGGAACAGCGCAAGCAGGTCGCGGTGATGGCCAAGCGCAAGCAGCAGGCCGAACGCGCGCTGGAGGTGGCGAACGACCGCGCCGGCAGCGGCAACAGCGGCACCAGCGGCGGCACCGTCCGGGGTACGTCCACCGCGAACGCCGACCCGGCGCCGCGCAACTCCGACGGCTCCTGGCCGCCCGAGTCGTGCAGCATCAACGACCCGACCCCGGCCGACGGCTGCATCACCCCGCGTACGCTGCACGCGCTGCAGGAAGCCAAGGCCGCCGGGTTCACCCGGTACGTCTCCTGCCACCGGCCCAGCGGCTCCGGTGAGCACCCGAAGGGACGGGCGTGCGACTTCGCCGCGCAGAAGGACGGCTTCGGCGGGGTCGCCAGCGGCGGCGACCGGACGTACGGCACCAACCTGGCGGCGTACTTCATCCGCAACTCCGACGCGCTGGCCGTGCTCTACGTGATCTGGTTCAAGCAGATCTGGCTGCCGAGCAGCGGCTGGAAGGCGTACAGCGGCGGCAACGGCGACCCGTCCAGCGACCACACCAACCACGTGCACCTGTCCGTCTACTGAGCGGCGGGGGTGCCCCGCCGCCCCACGGGTCACCCCCCCTACGCCCACCGACCTACGCCAGATGTCGCCGAGGGCCCCACGACGGGGCCGGACCGCCCGACCAGCATCGTGGGCATGAGCCGACTATCCCCCGCCGCCCGCAAGGCCCTGCTGACCCTGCACCTGGTCACCTCGCTGGGCTGGCTCGGCGCGGACCTGGTGCTGCTCACCCTCGGCGTCGCCGGGCTGCGCGGCGCCGACGCCGCGGTGGTCTACCCCACCGCGGCGCTGATCGTCACGTACCTCTTCGCGCCGCTGAGCGTCGCCGTCTGGCTGGTCGGCGTGGCGAGCTCCCTGCTCACCCCGTGGGGGCTGCTGCGCTGGCGCTGGGTGCTGGTCAAGTTCGTGCTCACCACGGTGCTGCTCGGTCTGGTCCTGCTGCTGCTGACGCCCCGGATCCGGCAGCTCGGCGAGCTGGGCGCCGCGGCCTCCGCCCACTACCGGGTGGACCTGGTCGTCGCCCCCGCGGTCTCCAGCACGCTGCTGCTCGTCGCCACCGTGCTCTCCACCTACAAGCCGTGGGGCCGGCTGCGCCGCCCCGGCACCCCGGCCCGGCGCCACCCGGTGGCCGCCGCACACCGCTCCTGACCGGCCACCGGTCAGGTCGTGGCGGGTGCGTCCGGACCGCGGTCCAGCGCCGCGCCGAGCCGGCTGGCGAGCCCGAGGTGGGCCGCCCGAGCCTGCCGGAAGGCGTACCCGAACAGGGGCGCCGGCGCGGAGAGGGTGATCTCGACGTCGATCCGCGTCACGCCGCCCGGCTCGTCCCGCAACCGGGTGTGGTTGCGCACGGTGGTCGCCGGACGCTGCCGGGCCACCGTCACCACCTCGTCCTCGCTTGCGATCAGCACGTCCGCCCGGTAGGTGACCGGGAAACGCAGCGGCCCGACCGCCAGCCGGTCGGTGATCGCGTAGCTGGCCAGCGCGCCCGGGCGGGGTGGCAGCCGGCGCACGCCGACGATCAGCGGGTGCAGCTCGCCCTGGCGGGTCAGGTCGCCGAGGAGCGCGAGCGCCTCGGCCCGCGTGCAACGCGCCTGCACGGTGTAGCTGAACGTGTCGCGGCTGAGCACACCGTCCCCCTCGCCGTCGGCGGTCCGCACGATCGTCCCGTACGGCGGGCGGGCTGGCAACGCCCCGCATGACGCGGAGCTGGCGGGAATCCAGGAGCCCCGGCAGGACAATGACCGGTCGGAGCGCTCAGGCGCCGGGGAGCACCTCGCGGGTCGCGGTGCCGGCGAAGTAGGGCTCCGGGGCGCCGAAGAGGCCGAGCAGGCCGGTGACCCAGAGCTGCCGATGCACGAACCGGCTGGGCTCGGTCACGATCAGCTTCACGCCGCTGACCTCGGCGGTCTGGAAACCGGCGACCATCGCGCTGATGCCCACGGAGTCGATGAAGTTGACCAACCGCATGTTCAGCTCGATGCGGGACGGACGGCTCTTCGCGAGCACCTCCGCGATCGCCTCGCGGACCTCGTAGGCGGTGTCGACGTCGATCTCACCTCGCGGGGCGATCTGGATGACACCACCCGGCAGCATCGACTTCACGATCGACAGGCTCACGCGAGCACCTCCACTCGCCCGTGACGGGCGCCTCATCAGTACGCGGGCCGCGACCGAGAGTATTCCTCCGACGGCCTCGGTCGCCACCCCTCGGGATGAGCAATTCGCGGACCGGGCACACCTGGACAGCCCAATCCAGACCTTCTGGTTCCTATTTTCCCGACGACCGGGTTTCTCGTTCTCCAAACGACCGACCAGGGCCGGCCGATCCGCCGCACCAGGGTAGCGGCCCCGCGCCGCGGCGGCGCGCACCCCGGTTGTCGGCGCGTTGGGTTGACCGTGCCGCCTGCACCCGGGATGGTTTGCGCCGCTGCCCCGACGGGCACTGGCGGGTAAGCGAACAGTCACGCGCCGGACAGCCGCCGGAGTCCGAAGTGACCCCCGGGCTTCGGCACCCGAGGAGGTAAGCACGATGTTCGGAACCACTCTGCTGGACCGCCGCAGCAAGCCCGAGCGGATCGCCGACCAGGCGTTGCAGCACCTCGCATCCGCCGTCAGCTCCGCCGGTGACAGCGTCCGGGACACCGCCCGGTCCGCCCGTCGCGGCGGCTCCGGCCTGGCCGACGACGCCACCGACCTGGTCGGCTCCGCCGCCGAGGAGGCCCGCCGCCGGGCCACCCTCGCCCTCGACGCGCTCGCCGGCCGCCGTCCGACGCTGCCCTGGACCCTGCTGATCAGCGCCGCGCTGGTCGGTGCGGCCCTCGGCTGGGCCGCCGGCACCGCCGCCCGGGCCGCCGGCAGCCGGACCCGGGACACCGACGAGATCGAGTTCGTCGACGTGGACCGGCCCAACTCGCCGGTCGGCCTGGACGGCTGACCCGAGCCACCGACGACACGGCGGTGCCCCCGGTCGGGGACACCGCCGTTCGCCGTCCGGGGATGCCCGAGAGGCAGTCTGGAAGCGCTCCCAAGCATGTCGGCCACGAGCGGACGCACATCCGGGGTGGACGGTCGTCAGTCCAGGTGGAAGACCAGCCCGTCGCCCACCGGCTCCCGGCGGATCCCCAGGCCGTCCACCGGCCGGCCGGCCGCATCCCGCCACGGCGTCCCGGCCGCGTACCCGGGCAGCAGCACCACCGTGCGCACCCCCGACGCCCGCAGGTACGCCACCGACGCGGCGTCCGGGAAGGTGACGCTCGCCGCCCGGATCCGCTCCTGGCTGGCCGGGGTGAACGAGGCCAGCCCGTTGACCAGCCGGGGGAAGCCGTCGGTCGACCAGAGCATCACGAGGAACTCGCGGGTGCCGCCGCTGGGCAGCACCAGGGCCGGGCCGGTCAGCCCGCGCAGGGCCGCCGGCTCGGCGGGCACCGGCACGTGCGGGGTGCGGTTGACCCCTTCGAGCAGCACCAGCAGGACCGGCAGGACGAGCACCCACCGCGCCCACCGCCGCCACCCCCGGGCCCCGGGCGGCAGCTCCGACCGGCGTACGGTCAGCGCCCCGGCGGCCAGGATCCCGAGCAGCAGCGTGGTCCAGAGCACCAGTCGCCCCGGGGTGCGGATGGCGTCCCAGCCGGGCAGGTGCCGGACCAGCGTGAGGTAGCCGGGATCGCCGTCCCCGCCCAGCGTGACGCCGGCGGCCAGCGCCACGCTCGCCGCCACCCCCACCGCCAGCGCCACCCGGTCCCGGATCCGCCAGACGGAGAAGAACAACCCGGCGACGGCCAGCCCCAGCAGCGTCATCCCGGGCAGCAGGGTCATCTCGGTGGGGAAGCCGAACGTGGCCCGGGCCGCCGCGTGCGCGTCGCCCCACAGCCACGACTCAGGCGGCGCGGTCAGAAACCCGCGCGGCGGCGGGGAGAACATCGCGATCTGGGCGACCGTCCGCCGGCCGGCCGGGTGCCGGGCCACCACCTCCAGGTACGGCGCGGCCATCAGCAGGGTCACCCCGGCGAACGCGGTCCCGCCGGCCAGGTCGGCCAGGAGCAGCCCGCGCGGGAAGACCGGCCGGACCCGACGCCGCCACCAGGACCAGCCGTACCCGCCGGCCGCACCGAGGCAGAGCAGGCCGAGGGCGTACGCGAAGGGCAGGCCGATGCCGAAGCCGAGAGTGACCTGCCAGGCGGCGACCACCCACCCCGCCGCCGCCCAGCCCGGTCGGACCCGGCGGGGCCGGCGGCCCCGGCGCAGCGACCAGCCGTGCCCCCGGGCCAGCATGGCCAGCGACAGGGCGATCCCGCCCACACAGAGCACGTGCAGGTGCCCGGCCTGGGCCAACTTCCACGGCGCGTACGCGAAGGAGGCGCCGGCCACCGCCGCGCCGGCCCGCCCCGCCCCCACCTGCCGGGCCAGCGCGTACGCCCCGACGAAGGCGAGCGCGTGCACCAGCACGTAGAGCAGGTTGTAGCGGGCGACGGCGGCCACCGGTCCGGCGCCGACCAGGCCGGCCGGGGCGAAGCCGAGCAGTGTGTCCGAATAGGCGTAGGTGTAGGGCTCCGGGAAGAACGTGTTCGAGTGCCACACCCCCGCCGGGTCGGTGCACAGGGCGTACCCGCCCCAGGCGACCTGCCACGCCTGCAGCGTCGGGTCACCGGTGTCCTGCGGCAGCGTCCCGGTGACGTCCCGCAGGGTCGGCCAGGTCATGGCCGCGGCCAGCACCAGCGAGCCGAGCACCAGCACCGTCCACTCGTGCCGCACCAGCCGCCCCGCCACCCCAACCAACCCCACCCCCGACACACCCCTCACC